>JBCCLQ010000144.1:0-4602 GCA_039026795.1 Pseudomonadota bacterium | reverse complement strand
GCGTTATCATTGGAGCCGCCATATTTTTCTCCGCCACCTTCGCCTTCGTTATTTTGTTCGAACGCAGAGCCATCTTCTGCTAATTCAAAATCTATGCCATTTCCGTCCAGCTCTAGGCCGCTGTTTTGCAACGCGCGTTCCAATAGCCCGCTATCTCGTTGCATCATGAAAAATGTTTCGGGCTTTTCGATCAGAATGCTGGCCTTTAATGTTTTTTCCTTGCTGAATACCAACTCAACTTCCAGTCGGCCGAGTTCGGCGGGATCAAGCTGAAGTGTTAGTCTTTGCTCTCCATTTTGTGCCGCTTGTTGTAGTCGCGCAGACACCATTTCGCTTGCCGGATGTGGTTGTCCTGCCTGTTGTTGCGCATGCGTGATCATGTGCGCAGCTTGTGACGTTGTGGTGAAGGGTAGCCCGCTATGAATGTTAAAAGCTGTTGTATCCGTTGATGAGAAGAACATGGCATCATCAAAAGACATGAATGTTTGCGGAATGCTCACATTGTTCTGTGCGTTTGCTTGTACCGGATTTTGTAGGTTTTGCAATTGAACGCCATCAGATTTTTGTTGTGCTGTATTACCGATTCCGGAGTTATTTTGTGATGCGATTTTAGCTGCGCGTTCGGTCATCATTTCACGCGCTGTCATCTCTCTGGGCGTTTGAGGTAGGATTTCCGTGCCATCAGGATTGATAGGAACATCTTCGCCGATAGGCAAATTATTCACTGCGATGGCACCTACAGCATCAGTTTCATCAGTAATAACGTCCTGTGCTTCTAAGGAAGGGGAGCTTCGTTTCTGAGGTTGTAAAATGGCTTGTATGATTTGGCCTAAAGATGGTTGTTCTTCGTTGGTGATAGGTTTCTGTTCGGTTTGTTCACGAACGACCTCAATAATTTTTACAACAAAATCTGGTAAGCCATTTTCTGAAGAACCTATATCAAGCTCATCCGTTTTGTTCTCTGCTTCAGGCAATACATTGTCAACACCAGCAATGACATCTTCCAACGTGATTGGTCGATCCAGTTTAACTTCCAGATCTTTGATGTTTTTCTGAATATCTTTGATTTGTGAAGGACTGTAGCCGCTGAGTATCAATGCAGCAACCGGAACAGGGGAGGTGGCGTTATCGATGCCTGTATTGAAAAGCTCGAGCTGTTGTTTGAGAATATCAATCTGTTGCGTGATTTGTTCGTAAGCCGCCTGATCTTCAACCGCAACTGCAAGTTCGGACTGTTTGACCGTTAAACGATCAATTAGTTTTTCGGCCTGTTGAATACGTTCGGATAAATCAATTTTTGCATCCGGTGTAAAAAGCAGTGTTTCGGATTTTTTATTGTTTTGTAAGGCCTTTGCGATGATATCGGCGTTTTGGTTTAAGGTCTGTTCGGATGAATCGACGACGGTGCTCCAAAACTGAAAATTTTGAAGACCGGATTCTCCGGTATTACCTAAACCATTCTGGCTAGGGGCGGGTTGTCCGGCAGACAACTGCGCCAAAAAAACTGCAATATTGTTCATACGGCTTTATGCTCTCTCGTTTACACCTATACTGGCCTTCCCAGAGCCTTCCAATTTACCGTGAGATCCATAAACAAATTTCTGTGATTTCGATGCTTCGCTCTTTGCGAGGTTCATAATACGGTCACTCAAACGTGACATGCCTTTACGCATACGCTCCAGCGCCTCTAAATTTTCATCAGCCAGTTTCAAAAAGTCCGTGCGCATATCTTCGAGTTGCGCTTTCATGCTCTCCGGTGCTTTTCTCATATCTTCTTTGCGCGCAATCATCTGGTTGATGCCGTCTTGATAAACACGCGCAGCTTGAATTTTTTCATCCTGAATGGCGATAAAGGCCTTGGTGTCGGCATTGTTTAACGCTTCATTTTCTGACGCCATAATGCCGCGCAGATTGTCGATGATTTCCATCATTTCCTGCATTGCCTTTTTAGGGTCTTTGGACAAAAGCACATGCTGTTTTGTTTTCGTTTCTGATCTGTCTTTAACGGCTTGGTTCACCATCTATGGCCTCCTGCATTTTAATCATTTCTGCTTTCACAACATCGGCGATACCGAGTTGTCCTGCTTCTGCGATCATCTTCCCGTATTCCTGAAGCATTAAGCCCTTGAACACTTCTTCGGTTTTTCCGCCACCGAATGGCGGGGCGGTATCGATACCTTCGAACATGGGTTTCAGCATTTCACTGACGAACATGGCTTCGAAGTCTTTGGCGACAGCATCAATTTCTGCTGCATCCTTGATGACTGTTCCGTTTTTCAAGCCACGCAGTTTGTTGTCGGCTGCGTTTTGGGTCGCATTTAGCAAAGCCAGTGATGTATCTGGAGCCAGATTATCCATCTTATAACGTCTCCACTTCTGCCTGAAGGGCACCTGCGGCTTTAATGCCTTGCAGGATTGTGATGACATCACGCGGTGAGACACCGAGGCGGTTTAAACCTGTGACAAGGTCTTGCAGCGTCACGCCTGTATCGACCAGAGCCAAGTCTGCATCCGGTCCAGTGTTCACTTCGATGTCAGAGCGCGGAACGACAATCGCTTGACCCTGTTCTGCGAATGGGTTGGGTTGGGAGACTTGCGGTGTTTCTGTGATTTGCACCGTCAGGTTGGCTTGGGCTATAGCAACCGTGCTGATGCGCACATCGGCACCCATGACGATAACGCCGGAACGTTCATCAATGACCACACGCGCGATTTGATCTGGCTGAACGGGAAGTTGTTCAATGTCAGTAATCAAATCAACAATGCTGCCACCATAATTGGTTGGGCGTTTTAATGTCACACTGGATGAATTCTCTGCAACAGCGATTTTTGATGATGTAAAGCCGTTGATGGCTTGAGCAATACGGCGCGCCGTTGTGAAATCCGGGTTACGAAGACCTAAACGAACTTCGCCCATGTCAGCGAGATTGAAGTTCAGTTCTTTTTCAACGATTGCTCCCGCCGGAATGCGCCCGGCAGTTGGGATGTTTTGTGTCACAGTCGCGGACTCTCCTTCGATTGAGAAACCCGAAATTGTCACTGGTCCTTGTGCGACAGCATAAACTTCCCCATCTGCACCCATCAAAGGTGTGACCAATAATGTTCCGCCTTGCAGGCTTTCAGAGTCGCCGAGCGCTGCTACACTGACATCAATTTCAGAACCCTGATTGGTGAAAGGAGGCAGGTTCGCCGTTACCATCACGGCGGCGACGTTACCGGTATTCAAATTTTGTCCTTGAACACTGACGCCCAAACGTTCCAGCATTGCTGCCAGACTTTGTTCTGTGAAAGGGGAGTTGGTGAGAGAGTCACCCGTACCATTCAAGCCAACAACCAGACCATATCCGATCAATTGGTTGTTCCGAACGCCTTCGATGTTCACAATATCCTTAATGCGTGTGGTTTTGGCGTGTGCCTGAGCGGAGTAAACAAACAAAACAACGACAACTGCCGCCATAAAAATCTTGAATGTTTTGCCTGTTATTTCGTTCATGCTCAGATCAACTCTAAAAAAATATATATGTATCCGCTTTTATCTATGCGAAGAGCATGCCAGAGCATGAGAGAAGCCAAATGTCAGGAAAAACAAGGCGCTAGAGTTTTTAAAGTGTTTTGTTTATATAAGTAGCTATAGGCAAAACTGAACGTGCGTCAGGAACACGGCAAAATATTCCTTTTGAAAATATTGACAAAACATTAAAGAAATTCAGTGTAAGGTATAGTCATGAAAATTCAGGGCCCATCCAATATTCAAAAAACAAGCAAAGCCAAAAAGGCTGATAAAGCCAATCAGGCCGATGGCGGTTTTGATGAATTTGTAGCATCCGGTACATCACAAAGCGCGGCGACCTCGAATACACAATCGATTGCCCAGGTGGATGTTTTGTTGGCCGTGCAGGGCGCGGAAGACCCGACAGCGCGCGCAGCCAAACAACGCATGCGCCATCGTGCAAACAGCGTTTTGAACGAATTGGATAAACTGCGCACGGCTTTACTAACGGGTCGCATGACATTGGGGCATTGCATTGATATTGCGGACGTTGTGGCGTCACATCGTGAGAAAATCGATGACCCCGGTCTGACCTCTTTGCTCGATGAGATTGATTTGCGGGCGCAGGTGGAGATCGCCAAAATGCGCAAAGCTCTGGACTCGAAGTCTTAGGCCGCCGAAAACCTTCCTTTTGCATCTTGTCATAGATGCGATTTTACGCTTATAGTCTTGTCTCATTTTAACAAATATGGTGCTTCAAGAAGCAAGAGTATATTATGGCTAATGAAAAAAGTGTAATAGTTCCAACGGATTACAACCCTTCAAAAGACAAGGGTGAGTATATGAACCCGATTATGCTGGAGTATTTCAGACAAAAGCTGATTAGCTGGAGATCTGAGCTTTTAAAGGAATCTTCCGAAACAATCGCCAATACCTTGCAGGAAACAGAGCTTCAGAAGCCTGATCTGGCTGACCGCGCCTCTGCTGAAACTGACCACGCACTAGAGCTACGTACTCGTGATCGTGAGCGTAAGCTGATTTCCAAAATCAATTCTGCGCTTGCTCGTATTGATGAAGATGAATACGGATATTGCGAAGATACAGGTGAGCCG
>JBCCLQ010000143.1:0-4614 GCA_039026795.1 Pseudomonadota bacterium | reverse complement strand
GGACGCGGGCCAGAACAAAAAACTCTTCACGATCACCTGCATCAGTAACTTGTGCAAACATTACGGCTGCATCTTGCTGTTCGGTAATATCACGCGACAACATTTCCCGCTGCGCATCAGATAATGGCAAACTTTGTGTGCTTTCATTCAAAAAAGAAATTTCTTGCGCTGTCACCACACCGTCGGCATGTGCCATGGCGAATACAGCGCGCCACATAAAAAAACGACTCGTTGATATCCCGGATTTTTTTTGAACACTCATATCTTCGGTCCCTCTCCCTTTAAAATCATATCAAACAAAGGGTTAAGGAGACAATAACGCTTTGATTAAGGCCCTGTTGGAGCCCGCTTATTTTTAGGAAATGTAATGACAATACCACTTCGAGACGATTCAGCTCCAGAAATTGGACGGCCCAAGTGTGTAGTGATTAGTGGTTTTTCTTCTTTTTTTGGAATAAGCCATACTCCAACCTTTATCCCCTTTGGAATCCATGACTCATGGCCGGCCTGCACCCCAGAGATGATACCTTCAATTTCCTTTTTCAGTGCCTCATAATCCAAAGCAAAGACATACTCTCTCCCCATAAGGTTCATGTCCAACTGTTGTGCAAAGGATTTTGCAATTAGCGCCGCAACTTCATCTTCGAAATTGTCTTGATGCACCCTAACAACCAGCGTGTAAGGCAATTGCATCATATTATACATTGTCGTTATCCCACCGTTTTCATCACTCGGCCAGGCACGCACACATGTTTCGTCTGAAATTCCTTTTACTGTCATGGGCAACACAATAACCATACTTATAAATATGTCAAATGATTTAACCTTGCTTATATGAGGCAAAATATTATAGAACAAATCATGAACATTAAATCGCCACACGAATCCGGATTAAAATACCTGTTTCTCGATTTAAACAGCTATTTTGCGTCTGTGGAACAGCAGGAAAATCCGATCTTGCGCGGTAAACCCATTGCCGTCACACCGATGGTCACCGATGCAACATGCGCAATTGCCGCATCTTATGAAGCCAAAGCTTACGGCGTAAAAACAGGAACAAAAATATACGAAGCTCGCCGGCTATGCCCGGGTCTCAAATGCGTTCTCGCCCGTCATGACAAATATGTCGAATACCACCATAAAATTCTGGATGCGACCGAACGCCATTTGCCCGTGAACAAAGTCTGGTCGATTGATGAATTTGATTGCATTTTGTTGGGTCGTGAACGTGAACCAGACAATGCCCGTGCCCTCGCTCAAAATATCAAGGAGTCCATCTGGCGTAACGTTGGTGAAGCCATCAACTGCTCCATCGGTATTGCCCCGAACAGCTTTCTGGCCAAAGTCGCAACCGAAATTGAAAAACCTGATGGGCTTGTACTGATGCACCCGGAAGACCTCCCTGGTCGCCTGCTGGATCTCAAACTCATGGATCTCCCCGGTATCAATGTTGGCATGATGGCACGCCTTGAACGCGCGCGAATTAAGACAGTCGAACAGCTTTGGAATACATCCCCGAAACAAGCACGCGCGATTTGGGGCAGCGTACAGGGTGAACGGTTTTGGTATTGGCTGCATGGCTATGATGTTCCCTATCAATCCACAAACACCTCTATGGTCGGTCATTCGCGCGTGCTCGACCCCGACTTGCGCACACCGGAAAAAGCACGTAGCATGGCGCGCAGATTGTTGGTGAAAGCCGGCTACCGCCTCCGCCGCAAGGAATTTTACGCCTCACGCCTCTCCTTAAGTGTGCGTTTTGTCGACCGCACACGCTGGGGTCATGACATCCAGTTCGCTGCCGCACATGACCCTTTTACCTTCCTGCATTACCTCAATGAGCTGTGGGAGATGATGGAATACCAATGCGGCATTACCGATTATCACAGAAACAAAACGCTGATTAAAAAAGTATCTGTGATCTTGCATGGCCTCAAACGCGCCGAAGACATTACGGATGATCTCCTCGATCTCTCTCTGGCTGAAAAACGCAAACAACTTAAAAAGAACGAAGCATTATCGACCGCTATGGATCACTTACAACAAAAATACAAAAAGGAAACAGTATGCATTGGCGTACCGCCCAAAACCCTCGCCGGCCATGTCGGCACAAAAATCGCCTTTTCCCGCGTCCCCGATAAAGAAGAATTCTGGAACTAAATCAATTTTACAGGTTAAAGTCGTAACTCACGACTATGCCGCCCAGAAATTGATTGTCCGATCCTCTATCTTCGACAATCGGACTATCAGCAGGGTCACCAAGAAGTCGTGAATAAGCGCCAATGCCCGCAACAGACCAATCTTCATTCAGCCGATGATTCAAAACAAACGATAATGATACATCCTTAAATCCTGACTCGCCGGAGAACTGCTGCAAACCCGTGCGCCCTGATTCTGCGGCACTCACATCAAACAAGGACTCCACATAATCATCGGAAGCATATGTCGTACCCAAAGTGGAAATCAGCATGGTTTTGTCATGCACAGGCACTTGATAACTACCCGATACACCAACAGTATATCCGCCGTGCCCTTCATCGATTATATCTTGTAAATAGGTCACCCGACCACTCACACTCCCCGGTGCATCGATGCCAAGCGATGAAAGCTGTGTTCCTGCTCCTATAAACGCACCGGCTTCAATCGTTTCATCAACATCATTCAAACGGTCAACAACATCGTCTTCAACATCGTTCCGCCCGCCGTTATAGCGAACAATCGGCCCCAGATCAAAAGCACGGCTCGTGAAAAAATCAACTTCTACACCCGGTCCATTTGTTTGCACAATCACAGAGTCATTCTCATATCGAAATCGCGGCATAGGGATCACTTCATAGTCGTCTGACCCTTCATAATCCGGAGCAAGTCCGGCTCCAAGACCGACGGAAAAATTCTTGGATCGTTCTTCATTGGAAACTCCCAGTTCTTTGGCTTGGACAGGTTCTGCTAAAACGAGCCCTGTAAGGATAAGAGAAGGAATTAAAAAGCGGTACTGCATATTCATGGAGGTATCCTTTGTAAGAGCAAATAAAGATTTATTCTATGAAGCAATACGAAAAGTTACATTTTTCAGATCAAAAAACTTTGTAGGTAAGTATGAATATGAAGAATTCCGGACGGAACTTATCTCAACGCGGCATTGATAAGATTAAATCCACCAATACCAACGGCCTTTCTAACCATAGTCCTACTCCCCGATACAAAAGGAAACGTCCCAGATGCACCATTCAGAGTAATGGTCATAGAAAACTCACCGGGCTTTTTGGGAGTCCTTTGTTTTGTTTGAAGCAATTTAGAAGTAGCCCCTGCCTCTCGAAACGCGGCGCGCACTTTCGAAGCACGAAACATTTGATTGCTGTTCGCATACTTCAACTCTTCTAACAATGCTCTGGATTCTGGTTTCATCTCACATCCAACTTATTGATACTTTTTATCTTTGTAGCAAACGAATATATATTATGTCAATATAACCATCTTGAATTTCACTCTAAAAAGACTTATAAACCGCGCAGAGTAACAGCGAAGTCCCTTTGCTTTGTTCGCTGACTAGACGCAAGGGACGACGAATAGTTAACCTATTTTAGGACCACAGCAACGCAGTCAGGGGACAAATGAAAGGGACTTTACACATCGTTGGCGGAGGACTCGCGGGCTCAGAAGCCGCCTGGCAAGCAGCCCAAATGGGTGTGCCTGTGATCCTGCATGAAATGCGCCCAGTACGCAAAACCGATGCCCATCACACGGATGGCCTCGCCGAACTCGTCTGTTCCAACTCTTTTCGCTCCGATGATGTGGACTACAACGCGGTCGGATTGCTGCACGAAGAAATGCGCCGCTGCAATTCCATCATTATGCGCGAAGGCGATAAAGCAGCAGTGCCTGCCGGAGGCGCCCTCGCCGTTGACCGTGATATTTTCTCACAAGGTGTGACCAAAGCGCTCGAAGATCACCCGCTGATTACAATCGAACGCGAAGAAGTAGCCGGCCTGCCACCACAAGAGTGGGGTTCGACTATCATCGCCACAGGCCCGCTCACCTCGCCCGCCCTTGCAGAGGGTATTCAGAATATTACGGGCGAAGATGAGCTCGCTTTCTTTGATGCCATCTCACCGATCATTCATAAAGACAGTATTGATTTTGATAAGGCGTGGTTCCAATCCCGCTACGATAAAGGCACAGGGAAAGACTACATCAACTGTCCGATGACAAAAGATCAATATTACGCCTTTATCGAAGAACTCATCGCTGCCCCAAAAAGTGAGTTCAAGGAATGGGAACTGTCCTCAAGTAGCGAAGCGGTAGGACAAAAAAAAGTCACACCCTATTTCGAAGGGTGCATGCCGATCGAAGTCATGGCGGAACGCGGCTCGGAGACTTTGAGCTTTGGCCCGATGAAACCCGTCGGCCTCACCAACCCGCATTCAGACGAACGCCCATATGCGATTGTGCAATTGCGACAGGACAATGCGCTCGGCACGCTTTACAACATGGTCGGCTTTCAAACCAAAATGAAATACGGTGAACAAACGCGTGTGTTTAAGATGATCCCGGGTCTGGAAAACGCAGAATTCGCGCGCCTCGGCGGCCTGCACCGCAACACCTTTATCAATTCTC
>JBCCLQ010000142.1:0-4631 GCA_039026795.1 Pseudomonadota bacterium | reverse complement strand
CGGGGGTATCAGACGCGGTATAATGAATAAATACGAACTTTACTCTTAAGTTTCGCAAGTACTTCTAGGTATCCTCTCACACAACAACATCGATAGACACATGAAAAAAATAGCCCCTCTATTCCTGATCGCCTTGTTTTTAATGCCCGTTACGGCAAATGCGCAGCAAGTTCCCTCAGCTGTGCCGGAAGACAGTATTTTTGATGTTTCAGTGCCTCAGCCACAAAATACCCGCGATGCGACAAATTTAAGTGAAACGCATCCGATGATACGGCTGACTCCTGAAAAATCAGAGCTTATTCGTCTGGACAAAGATGCGGTCAGCGTTGTTGTTGGTAACCCCGCGCATTTAAGCGTTTTACTGGACACGCCCCGTGTTCTGGTTCTTATTCCACGCGTTCCCGGTGCAACGCATTTTTCCGTTCTTGATCGCAATGGTAATTTGATCATGCAACGCCACGCCATTGTTGCCAGCCCGAAACAAAATTATGTACGCGTCCGTCGCAGCTGTATTAACGCCGGCGAAAGCGCTGGATGTAATGCAACAAGCGTTTATTTCTGTCCGGATATGTGCCATGAAATAAATGTTGCACAAATGGAAAGCGAAGAGGAAGCCGGAGTTCCGGAAACACCAACTGAAGCACCTGCCGGACCGGTACCAACGGACACACCTGAACAATAAAGAATAGCCAACACAAAATTTTATTAGGATAGACATGAATAAAAAAGATACGTTTCGACCTTTATTCAATACTACGCTTGCATTAAGCGTAGTTTTTCTTTTGGGTGCCTGTAGCTCGACAGGAACAACAGATGGAACCCAAGATGTGACCTCGTCCGGTCAAATATCAGCAACACAAAAAGCAAGCAATGTAAGCGCGCGTTTAGATAGCGCAGTAGCCGATGCTGTTAAGCGTGCTGAAAACGCGCAAGACCCTCAGGAAGCCATTCAAATCTACGAAGAAATTTTAACACTTCGTCCTAACGATACTGACATGCTGACGAAATACGCCCGCGCCCTGCGCAACGATGGGCAATTACAAAAAGCAAAGTCCGTTCTGGAGCCTTTGGTTTCTGGAGATAATAAAGACCCTCAAGCTATTACAGAGCTTGCGATGGTGCATTTATCAGCCGGTGAATTTAAAGATGCCGAGCTGCGCGCCCGTGAAACAATCACAATGCTGCCGGAAAATGGACGCGCATTCCTGGCACTGGGTACAGCTTTGGATGCTCAAAAATATCATGAGCAAGCGGAAACAGCATTTCGTCGTGGTATTGAATACTGGCGCGGTGACCCCGCCCCTATCCTCAACAACCTTGCTCTAAATCTAGCCTCACAGGGTAAGCTTGATGAAGCGGTTGGTGTTTTACAGCGTGCCCGCGAAACCTCACCAAACCGTATGGAAATCGAACGCAACTATCGAATTATTTCAACGCTTCGTGAAACAACAGGACCGACAGCGCCAAAACCAAACACAAAACCGCAAGCACCAGAACCAAAAGTGGAAGTAAAAAAAGAAACATCGAAAAAGAAACATGCGCGTCCACAGCCTGTATTAGAAAATGATCCGGCCTTAAAAGATCAAGCGGAAGAAGAAACCAAAGAGGAAACTGAAAACCGTGCTCCTGTTCAATTGGGACCACGGACTATCCAAAGCTGGAAAAATAACTAAGCTTACAAGCTTGACGCTTCGATACCTGCTGGTCCGAGGATCACGATAAACAAAGCCGGCAGGAAGAATAAAATCATTGGCACAGTCAATTTGGGCGGCAGAGACAATGCTTTCTCTTCCGCTTTTGCCATACGGATTTCACGCAATTCATCGGCCATCACACGCAAAGCCTGCGACATCGACGTACCGTATTGCTCTGCCTGGATCAGTGTTGTAGCAAAGGACTTACCATAGCCGCCGACACGTTTCCCAAAATCACTTAAGGCTGTACGACGGTCATTCAACATAGCCATCTCTGCACTTAAAATGCCCAACTCTTCGGCCAGTATTGGTGAATGCTCTGCTATTTCCTCAGCTACTTTATCAATTGTCTGCGCCATCCCGATACCGCCCTGCACACAAATCAACATCATGTCCAGTGCATCAGGAAAGGTAATATTTAAATCTTCTTGTCGTTTTATAGCCTGGTTTTTGACCATAATACGCGGCAGGAAAAAACCGGAACCGGCCGCAACGAGAACGGATAACGCGGCCATACCATCACTGATTTCCTTGTCCGTATTCGTAATCACCAAAAGGGCAAAACCAACAAACAGTAAAGGTAGTAATCCTTGTGCAGCCAAATACATCAACGGTGCCGTTGGATTACGAATACCGGCCTGTAGCATTTGCTCGCGGACTTTCTCACCAAACTCCCCGGCCAGTTTTTGCACCTTAAAGAACATAGCAACAGAATCCTTAGCGGAAACTTGCTTGTCCATTTTATCACCTTTGCCGTAACGAGCTTCTTCAAACAGCGCTTTACGCTTTTTTTCAATCACGTTGCGATAACGTTCTTTTTGTTCGGTGCGTTGCAGGAATGGGTATGCGAAAGCTGCAAACGAAGCGGCGGCTGCCAATGCACTTCCGATTATAATCAATAAATCCCAGTTTACCTCCATAGCACCCTTCCTAAATCTTAAAGTTGATCATTTGACGCATCACCATGATTCCGCAAAACATCCAAAATGCGGCACCGGCCAAAAGTGCATTACCTGTTGGATGTTCAAACAAGACCATGATGTATTCGCGGTTTGTCATGTACATACCACCCAAAACAAGCAAAGGTAGCGCGCCAATAATACCTGCTGAAGCCTTCGCCTCGGACGAGAGCGCCTGAATTTTACGTTTCATTTGGAAACGCGCACGGATCACAGCCGCAAGGTTTTCAAGGATTTCAGATAAGCTGGAACCGGTTTGGGACTGGATAGCAATCGCAGTTGCAAACATTTGCATTTCAGTCAGAGGAATACGCTTCGCTCCGTTTAAAACTGCCTCACCAAGCGGAATACCGATTTTCTGTTGATCATAGATGCGCCCCATTTCTTCGCCCATAGGGCCGGTATATTCGCGCGCAACCATTGAAATAGCTTCACTAACCGGCATACCTGCTTTCAATAAACGTGTCATCGATTCAAGTGCATCTGCAAAATCTTCCAAAAACTTCTTCTGACGTTTTTTTGCTTTCATTTTCAGGAAAAGTTTCGGAACACCAAAGAAGCTTATGATCGCTATCATAACAACCATGTACATAGGTTGTCCCATAAAGTAAGCCACTGATGTTGCCATGATTGCGAAAACTATCGAACCGATCCAAAACTGCTGAACTGAAAAATTCATCCCGGCCTGCATAATCATTTCTGCAATCGTATCACCGTCTTTTTTCTTACGCTCATCTTCTGAATCTTTAAGTTTCTTGGCCAATTCGTGGCGTCTTTGATCCTGCGCGCTTGCTCCTTTTTTACCCTTATCATCCTTCGCAACTGCTCCGCCTTGCATAACGGACATCATCCGTTTTCTACGCTCAGCTTGCGCGTTCAGCATCAGGGCAACAACCATACCCATGATTAAAACTGCAATCAGAACTGAAATTAAGATGATTGATACATTCATGATCTCTTATTCCTCATCAAAAACTTCTTCCATGGCATCCAGTACCATGCTTTCAACACCGAACTGACGCGCTTTATCCCAAAACGCAGGACGCAAGCCGGTGGATTTTAGCGCAGTGATCAGATTTCCATCCTCATCTTCACCGAGGAATTCCAGCTTAAAGAGATCCTGCATCGTCACAACTTCACCTTCCATGCCTGTGACTTCCGTAATATGTGTCACTTTTCTAGAACCATCGCGCAAACGCTGCACCTGAATAATCACATTAATTGCGGCTGCAATCTGTTCACGCACAGCAACCGTCGGTAAATTCAATCCGCCCATCGCAATCATGTTTTCCATACGGGAGATACCTTCGCGCGGGTTATTTGCGTGAACCGTACCCATTGATCCATCATGACCAGTGTTCATAGCCTGAAGCAAATCAAACGCTTCCGGGCCACGCACCTCACCCACGATAATCCGTTCAGGACGCATACGCAGACAGTTTTTCACCAAATCACGCATCGTCACTTCACCAACACCTTCTAGGTTCGGCGGACGTGTCTCCAAACGCACCACATGTGGCTGCTGCAGCTGCAATTCACACGCATCTTCACATGTGATGATACGCTCACCCGGTTCAATGTAGCGCGTCAAACAGTTCAACATCGTTGTTTTACCAGAACCTGTACCACCAGACACAAGAACGTTTACGCGACAGCGACCAATCGCCATGATCAATTTCGCAGCTGATGGTGTCATCGCACCAAATTCCAAAAGCTTTTCAAGAGTCAGTTTGTCCTTCGTAAACTTACGAATAGTCATACAAGACCCGTCCACGGCCAATGGAGGAATAATAACGTTCACACGTGATCCGTCAGGCAGACGCGCATCACAAATCGGTGATGATTCATCAACGCGGCGACCAATCGCGCCCACAATACGCTGACAAATTGTTGTCAGGTGTTGGTTATCACGAAACTTTACATTCGCTTTTTGAATCTTACCATTCAATTCAATGTAAACGGTATCCGGGCCGTTAAT
>JBCCLQ010000141.1:0-4650 GCA_039026795.1 Pseudomonadota bacterium | reverse complement strand
TTTCGAGTTCGTCATTTCGTTCCGTCAAAATAGGGAGGGGGGCGGGGTCTAAGTTATTGTTTTTGTGTGTTTTCTGTTTAGATTGCATAAATATATAATAGGACATTATTCCTAAAAATACAAGGTGGAAAATATTTGACATAATTTTATTCTTCAGCTAAAACAGCCCTGAAATTAAATCAGAGGGTTTTGAAATGTCAGAAGATAACGGAAAAGTTGTGTCTCTAGGTCACGGTGATCCAGAAAGCCGGAAAGAAGCAAAAAAACAATTTATCTCCAAAGTGTTCAGCATGCTGGCGGCCCCCAAAACCGGGGATGCGGAAACAGACGCCGTTTTAGGACCGGAAACGTACTTGAACTGGGTCACGGAGAATCGCACCGGCGAACCACTTTTGAGCGAAACACAATGGGAAGCCATAGAAGCGTGGGGCTTTACCGACGGTAACCGTAACATCAATCAGCCATACATTGATTTCATTGACCAAGCGACACCGCAAGGTGAAGAGGTCGTCGGCGATTTTTTTGAAAGTGACGATATCAGAATTTCATTCTCATTAAATGCTATGGGTATTACAGTCGATCAGATTGTTAATTACGTTGACATGGATCAGCTTAAGAGCATGGATATTGACAGGCTGGAAAAAGAAACAACGATGTGTGATTGGGAAATAGGCGAGTTAAGGCGGCTTCAGCAAATTGCCATGACGCCTAAATAGAGGCGTTAACATTGACCATTTAAGCGATCTGCGCTACTATTTGTTTTAATAAATATAAAAAAACATAACAGGGAGAACTATGATGCAACGCGTCGTCAAAGGCCGTGTGAACGGTCGTCATCCATTTACAGCTTCAGCAGTCACCACAGTTCGGCCATTACAGGAACCCAAAGACATTCCGGGTATGGCCGCAAGTGATGCAGAGCGGATTTGTATGCCGTATGCGGATGATGATGCGCCTGTTGCTCGTCCTCAGGTTGATCGCACAATTCGACAAGCGCCCCGGTAATCCTTCATTTTGGGCAGGAATTTGCTATATTGGTAAATGCAGGTTTTGCCTGCTATGGCGCTATGACGTCTGCACGGAAGCTTTGTGGACGGTCTATGCGCACCCATACCACAAAGCCCATCCTACCCACGCCGATAAATTTATTTATGTCGAAATGATGGAACGTCGTCGTTTTTTAATCTTGACATGCCATGCCCCGAGCAAGATGTTTTGCCATGGAGGATTTGGCCACATTCATGATCAAGCCTCACAAATGCTGCTGAGAGGTCTTTGTCTTTAATTGCCATCCCTGTTGCTCCTACTGCGAGCACAACGAACGTAGCAGTTACTAATTTTCCGGTGCTGTCTGGTTGTGCGGTTTGTAGGTCGTGCTGCTGTGCTGGTTTAAAAAGCACTTTTGGCCATGCTGGTCTATTAGATACGGCTAATGGATTAAAAGACGCTCCTAGAGCACGAACGCCGTCAACAATATAAAACTTGGCTGCCTCTCTAAGACTATCAGGCCATCGTATTTCGCGTGTTTGTTTTTCAGGCACTATTCTATCTGATCCAACTCGATTTTCATAATGTCCTATACTAGAATCTGTATGCGCAGTTTCAAGCGGAATTACAGGTGTGTGGTATGTATGTTCTGGTTGTACTCGTGCTACTCGCACTGGTCGTCCGTCTATAAACTCTATAGTTTCAGGTCCGTAAGTCCTTTGCGTTTTATACCCTTCAGGAATTTGTGGCGGTATCGGCTCTTTTCGAGTTTCCTCAGGTTTTCCAGATCTAAATTTAAACATTTTCACACTCTCTTCTATTTAAAATTTCCTAGATCTTAACGAAATTTTAATATTATGTCAATAGTAGAATGCTAATCCTTTCTTTTTAAAGCAGAATTTGCTATATTGGTAAGTGCAGGTTTTACCTGCTATGGCGCTATTACGTCTGCACGGAATAAGCGTTGTGGACCCGGGGGCAGTACCCGGCAGCTCCACCATATTATTGGTTTAACCTGCGTAAACTTGGTTAAGACAAGATAAACACAGGTTTTTGAGTGCGCGTTAACGGACTTTAGGAACGTTAAGCCAATAATAGAGTGGGGCTGAAACAGGATCGACACACGTGGTAAAGGTGATTTGGCGGCGCTCGGCATGATACCGCCGTTATCGGGTCATATATATAAATGCAAACGATAACTCTCGTTTCGTAGCAGCTAACGACAACACTGTTGTTGGTGACGCTATCGCCGCTTAATTGCAGCCTTAGTTTTGCTACATGCATAAATTCCTTCTAATTGAAACCTAGATGGTGGGGGCCGGAGCACCTAGCAACAGAACGCTCCATATTTTTTTGTTTAACCTTCCTAAAGTCCGTTAAGACTTGCTTTTTTTGCGGCGATGTTCGCAGCCGCCACGCCAACCCTACTCACATCGCCGCGATGCTGTCGTCATAAAATATTTTGATTGAGTAATTGAAAACGCTCTGTAGTCTGTTTTCATGACTTCGAAATTTCCGTTATCTGTTGTGTGGTTTCTCGCCTTTTTGTCAGGGCTGTATTTTGTCAATGACTGGCAGATGGAGCTGTTCGTGGCGGCCTTTCTGCTGCTTGTGGTGTGGTCGTGTTTTATGTTTGCGCGTCATGCCGTGAACGGCTGGCAGGTTCCCAAAGTGCCGATGTTGGGCATTTTGGGTGCGTTTTGGCTTTGGATGTTTCTCAGCATTCTGTGGTCAGGTGTGCCGTATATTTCATTGATGGGGTTTTGTTTGAGCAGTGTTTTGCCGCTCACCTTTTTTGCGTTTGTGTTGAATGGCAAGGACAAGGATTTTGATTTTATCATTCGTGCTTTGCCGCCTGTGTTTGCGGGGCTCGCGATATGGGCGTTGATCCAGTATTACGCTTTCAATGTCGAATTTGAAGGGCAGGCCCGGCATCCGTTGGCCAATCCGAATTCACTGGCGGCTCTGTTCAACCTCGCGCTGTTTCCTGCGCTTGGTGTGATGCTGACGACGCAAAAACGTTGGCTTGCCAATGCCGCATTGGTCTTTGCGATTGTCATTTTTGGCGGAATTACGGCGACGGGATCGCGCGGTGCGCTTGTGTTTGGCGGGATTACATTGATCGCGTTTCTGGCATTGAACCCGCATGTGGTGAAGGCGCATTGGAAATGCCTGAGCATTTTTCTGGCATCTGCGATCGTCTTATTTTTTGCAACCAACCTTGGTGAGCTACAACATGCGCAAATGGCAGAACGAATGAGCGTGTTTGCCGGTGAGTTGGTGGCGCCTGCCAAGGATGCCTATACGCTCAGTGGAAATCGCAACAATATCTGGGCCGGTGTTTGGGCGCTGATACAGGATCATATTGTTTTGGGGACGGGTATTGGAACATTCTTTTTATACTACCCTGCGTATCGCATTCCCGAGGAAATTACAGGCGCGTATCTGGCGCACAGTGATCCTTTACAATATTGGGCAGAGCTAGGGATTGCAGGCTTTATATTATTTTATGCCCTCGGCGTTTCGATTCTCATTAGGACGCTACGCGCTGTTTCACAATTGCCAAAAGGATCGGTAGAGCGCACACAAATCTGGGCGGTGACGGCTGCAATTTTTGTGACCGTTTTGCATACGCATTTCACATTTAATTTGTATGTTGTACCGATCCTGTTCGTACTCGGGTTTTTACTGGCGTGGTGGTTTAAACGCACGCATGAGATTTTGGGCGATAGCATTATTCATTATAAATTCCCGGATCAAATTCCAACTTCTTACCGATCCGGTTTTATTGTCGTTCCGCTTATCATGTTAGCGGCGTTGTTTGTATCGTTCATGGCGAGTGAATACCACATCAAACAGGCCAAAGCGTCAGCTTATGAGAATGACATGGAGGCGTTTACGCGATCCGTGAATTTGGCGGATGAGCTAAGCTTTCGTTCGAATTACAGATCGCATTTGCTGGCCGTGACCGTGCCGATCAGCATTCTGGAGATTAATCACGATATGATGCCGATGGAGGATCAGAAGAAATTTTTCGATCAGGCGAATTACTTTCTGGACCAAGCGGAGCGTTTAAACCCTCAAAACTCGGCCGTTCTGTATTACCGTGCCTATGTTCAGGATCATGTGGATGCGTCACTGATTGAGGGTATGGAGGATCAGGAAGCTTTATATCGCCGATCGTTGGAGCTTGATCCTTTACATGTGGGGGCTCGGCTCGCGCTTTTGAAAATCTATCGTGCTCAAGGCGATGAAAGGCGTTTTGAAGAGGTACTGGAAGGCGGGCTGGACTGGCAATATAGAACACCGCAAGGATTGCAGATTTTCAACGAAGCCGAGCGCTATTATATCCTGACCAAACAGCCCGAAAAGTTGACCCAACTCCAAAAGAAAAAACAAGCCTTACAAAACCGTCTGAAAATCGCCGAAAGAAAAGCGAGCACCTCTCTTAATGAACGATTATTCAGTGAGTGACACATTGTCTTTGTGTTTTTAAAAATCCAAATCGTACTGCTAACTTATTTAAATCAAGAGCCTTTTGGGGCATTGGTTTGACCTTTTTATACTTCTATCACATTGTAAAATAATAGTTTTTTTGTAATTTGCATTAACACTCTATTTTTTGCCATAATATTATTAAATAAAAATAGGGAGTGTAAAAAT
>JBCCLQ010000140.1:0-4653 GCA_039026795.1 Pseudomonadota bacterium | reverse complement strand
TTTAACCCCAAAACGTCAATATTATGGATAAAAAAAGCCCCGTCGAAACGAGGCTTCTTCAAAACTATTTATAAGCTGTTCTAAGCAGCCATCGCTTTAGAAGCTTTCTGCATTGACTTTGTGAGCTGGTCGTTGATCGGCTCACACGCTTCTGTGCAAATCTTGACGCTCATTTCTGACAGCTTGGTCGCACCGGCCATAAAGTCATCAAAGCTCGCTTGTGCGATTTTGTTTTGTGCTTCTGTGTATTCGTTCAAAGTCTTGCAAGCCATAACAGATTTCATCGCTTCCGCGCTTTTCTCTGTCGAATCCTGCATCATTTCCATGTAGGTCTTCATCATGTCTTCCATACCCTTCATGAAAGTGTTGGAAGATTTCATCGCTGCTTCCATCTGGGCCTGACCCATTGCGGATGCTTCCTGCGTGATTTTATCAAATTGAAAAGGTGATTGTGTCATCAATGTCTCCATTCCGAAAAGTTTGTCCATATTGGGGATTTGACCATTGGCCGATTTTGCCTTCGGGGCTGCTGCACGCTTGGTTGTGCTAGAGCTAGCCTTTTTGGCGCCAGTTTTACGCTTTGCCTTGCTTGCAGCAGGCTTTTTGGATTTTGTTGCTTTTTTCGAAGCAGCCATGGTTTTATCCTTTCGTCATATCCTATGCCGTTTGTCCAAAACTATGCATTCGAACCTACACTGTTTTGTGCTGTGCGGCAATGACGTCATTGATATTGCACCGCACAAGAGAGAAAGTCAAGCTTTATTTTTGCACCGCACAATAGCTGAAATGCGCAAGAATGCTCGACTTTTATAGACATCATTCCTGATATGCGATATTCTCAAATCTGGGTATCGGATTTTAACTTTCTATTAACGTGATTTAAAGGCTTCCCGCCTTAAAATAGTGTGCAAACAATCACGATTGCAGTAAGATTGAAAAAGTCCATTCGGACTGAACGGGACAAAGATTGAGGAAACGGGCGAACATGATGATTCCGCGAAAAGCGCAACTATTTCTGCTTTTGGGACTTTTTGGATTTTTATCCCTGATCATACCGACGCATGCACACGCCAACAACAAATATGCCTCTTTTGTAATGGATGCCGATACGGGCCTGATACTCCATCAACGCCACGCCGATAAAATCCTGCACCCGGCCTCACTGACCAAAATGATGACCATGATGATGCTGTTCGAAGCTATGGATGCGCGCAAAGTATCGCCCAATACCCGCATTCGAATGTCACGTCACGCCGCCAGCATGGTTCCGAGTAAATTGAATATCCCAGCAGGTCAAACCATCCGTGTGAAAGATGCAATCTATGCACTGGCAACCAAATCAGCCAACGATGTAGCCGTCGCAGTTGCAGAACATCTGGGTAAAACCGAAAGCCAGTTTGCCCAACAAATGACGCGCCGCGCGCGCAACATTGGTATGACCCGCACAACATTCAGAAACGCATCAGGTTTGCATCACCCCAAACAGGTGAGTACAGCCCGCGATATGGCCAAATTGGCACGTTATATTTTGATCCGCTATCCGCATCACTATCACTATTTCAATACGAAGAACTTCAATTACAAAGGTACAAACTACCGTAATCACAATAAGCTTCTGGGCACTTACAAAGGTGCAGATGGCTTTAAAACTGGTTACATCAATGCCGCAGGTTTTAAT
This sequence comes from Pseudomonadota bacterium, assembly GCA_039026795.1. Taxonomy (GTDB): domain Bacteria; phylum Pseudomonadota; class Alphaproteobacteria; order Micavibrionales; family Micavibrionaceae; genus JAUHXT01. The sequence goes on along the minus strand of JBCCLQ010000140.1, from coordinate 2,975 downwards.
CTGGTGGCTTCTGCAAAACGCAACGGAAACCGCATCATAGGTGTGGTATTCGGCGGTCGTTCCGGTAAAACCCGCAATGCCCACATGGTTGAACTCCTCGATAAAGGTTTCGGACGTTTGGATAAGGTTCGTATCGCCGCCGCATCCGGTGTGCCGATCCCCGAACCCAAGCCATCGTCTGTTCAACTGGCCAGCGCCATTGCACCGGCAGGCGGCTTTACATCCATGTCATCTTTGGCGGCGGATACATCCCGCAACACACGCGTGACAACTGCACAGGCCAGACCACAGCGCTTTCAAAATATGGATATCGGCGCGTTCAGTGAAATGATCGGACAGGGCGATTATGACCCTGCTGTCTCCAAACGTCTGGAAACAGGTCTGCTCGCCGTCGCCGTGCATAAAGGGGAATACGAACCGAACCCAAATTTCTCCGTGGTTGATAAAGGCATTCGCGAGGCCGGTCATGCCGTGATCTCCCGCATGGATCGCTCACAAAATCAACAGGCGACACAAATGGCACCTGCAAAAATGCGCACTGTGTCTTATGCGCCAAGCGGCCGTTGGGCGATACAAATCGGTGCGTATAACAGCCGCGCTCATGTCGACTATGCTTTACGCAAAGCACAAGGCCAATTGCCGACCTCTCTCAACCGTGCGCAACCGACTGTCGTGCCGCTACGCACGGCTAACGGTCTTCTTTACCGCGCCCGTCTAACAGGCTACAGCAAATCCGAAGCACAAAATGCCTGTAAGCTGTTTAAAGATTGCATGACCATCGCCCCGTAATGCTTAATCAATCAGAAACACCAAAACAAACGTCATCCCGGCGCAGGCCGGGATCCATACTGTCGCCAATAAATTCTATAGATTTCGACTTTCGTCGGAATGACGATGATGGGGAAAGCGGTAATATTTTCATTTATATTATCGGTGCGATTTTTCTGATCGGTATTCTGACCGCTCTGGTCCGTGGATCCTCTACTCCGGGCTCCGGCATTGATCGAGAAGAGCTGATTTTAAAAGCCTCACAAGTCCGCGCTTACGCCGCTGAACTCGAACGCGGTGTCTCTTTTGTTTTACGCAACGCACACAGTGAAACGGAAATCAGCTTTGCCCATCCCAATCATTCATCCGCTTACGGCACTTACGGTACAACCCCTACAGCCGAAGTCTTCCACCCCTCAGGCGGCGGCGTTGAATGGCGGGATAACGACACCGACATACAAACTCAGGATGAAGACTGGATCTTTAATGCTCGGAATAGAGTAGAAGAAGTCGGACAAAACTCAGGAGGTGGACCTGATACCACAGAACTAATCGCATTTTTACCCTACGTTACACAAGATTTTTGTATAGCCGTTAACGAAAGTGTAGGTGTTACAAACCCATCTGATATACCCCCACAAGACATAGTAGAGGTACAGATAACATCACATTTTTTTACCGGGTCGTATGCAGGTGGTTTTTTGATAAGTTCTCCTGGCGATGAACTTGATGGAAAACTGGAAGGGTGTTTAGAAGGTGATACAACACCTCCATCAGGAACCTATCACTATTACAAAGTTCTACTCGCGCGTTAATTACCGCACATATCCTTCGCCGAAAATCGGACCGAGCGGCTTCTCTTTTGTACCGCTTTCAGGAGCATGATCATACTCCTCGACTTGCGCGATCGGCGTTTCTTCATCATAACGGGCGCAGGCCGAAACAACCATCAACGCACATAATACTATCAGGAACGCACGCATAGCCTATCGGTCTTCCCGTGCGGTTTGCATAGTGAAACTCGGCATCTGGAATCCGAAGAATTCTTCCGCACCATCAATGCGATATTGCCCACGCTGTTCGGTCAGCATAGTGGCCTCTTTTCCCTGTCCATCAAACACCTGCAAAATGATCTCGACATTATTGCCGGTATCAACAACAGCGTCAGGATATTCGTCCGGATCTAAACCGGGTTGCTCCAACGGCATCGCTTCGTACGTAAAGTAATACGCATCCATTTCAGACGTTGCGAGCGTATAACCCTGATGACGCATCGCTTCGCGTAAATCATTATCCACTTGCGCATAGAACACATTCATCGGGTCATGCGGAATCACGTGAATTGGCTTCGGCGGTAGCCCTGCACGCTCGGTTAAATTCTCAACCAAGTCATACAGCGCATTACGATATTGTTCGGCCTGTTGCGGGCCCATCGTCTGACGCTGCGCCTTTGTGACTTTGCGCGATTCCGGCGGCAACGGCGATTTGTATTCCTGCCCGTGATAGACATATCCTGTCGGGATCGGGTTCGGTGTGCTCACACACGCGCCTAGCGCGATGACGGACACAAGAGATAAAGCTGATTTTGTTTTAAACATGATGAGAAGGCCCCTTTGATGAAAGGCAAAATGAAAAATGCCATTTAAAGATACCAACTCGAAGGAAAACCGTACAGAGGTCTTTTCAAAAATACCCTCAGGCGGCTTGGTAAGGAGCGTGAGGCAAATGCTGACGCATCACGGCTTCGACGCCACTTTGCGACAAAATATAGAAATTTTTGGTCATACCACTCGCACATGGTGCACATTTCTGTTCAATCAATCCCAAGCTCAGTGCACTGTATAGCGCCTGCGTGCCGTAATTGCGGATTAAATCCTCTTCGGCCATGCATGAAAATGGTGGTTCAAAATATTCAGACATTAAAAACAGATCGTGAAGCATAAGATTTTCCCCCTTTGAAAAATGAAAAAGCATTAGAGATTCGATACTGATAATCATTCTCATTTAAAAAGAGGCAAGCGTCAACCCATATTTTGTATTCTTTTTTAACCTACCCACAAAATATGGATATAAAAGATCAATTCACTTTTTGAAAATAGGACTGACCGGTTTTGGAGACCTCGGGGAAAAAATGACCCAGAATTAAACCATTTCTTTCTCCAGCCAAATATGTCCCGAGGGGCGTTACCAGCAATGAATCACCACGC
>JBCCLQ010000139.1:0-4681 GCA_039026795.1 Pseudomonadota bacterium | reverse complement strand
CATGTTAATGCAAATCCAAGCCAAATCATGATAAAGGGTTGAGCCAAAAGAAATAATCATTGATCCTTAATAACCCACTGCGCCGCCAAAAGAATAAATGCGGTTAGCCCCAGATAAGATTGCCCGGAAATCAAATCGAACATAACACCAATCAAAAGCAAGAACAGCGGCGGCACCAAAGCAGGTCTGTAAATGGACCAAAAGTAAATCGGCATAAGAAGGAAATAAGGTTTAACTTGACCTGCATACGGAATGGCAAAACTGACGAGAGCCAGAAAAAATAAGGACAAAGTGACTGTATGAGCCAGCAAAAACCGCCAAACCCATTCAAAACGTTCGGATAATGAAAAACTGGACATATCGGGTTTAAGGATTCATTTCGATGTCTAAAACACCGCGGCGAAGGTTCGGGTCATTCGGGGCGTCAATCACCCGCACATAGCCAACACGGCGCATATCAGCAAAAGGTTTTACGGCATATTGCCCTTCTGCATTTTTAACAATGCGACCAATGGATAATCCGGGAGCAAATAAGCCACCATGACCTGACGTCACGATACGCATGCCTTCTTCAATCTCGCCATCAGGCGGAAGATATTTCAAAAGCGGTAAAGGATCATTATTGCCGGTCATGACCGCTTTTTGGCGACTACCTTCTATCAGAACAGGTATGCGTGAGTTAAAATCGGTAATCAGCAAAACACGTGACGAATTCTTCCCAACCTCAATAATCCTGCCAATCATGCCTTCACCGGACAAAACAGCCTGTCCTTTTTCAATTCCCGCTCGCGCCCCTTCTGCTACTAAAACGCTGTGCACATAAGCATTGCCGGAGTCCGCAATGACTCTTGTTGTTACAAAGCTACTTTCCTGATTGCTTCTTAAATTCAAAAGCTCTTGCAAAGATTGATTTTCAGATTGCAACATTAAAGCCTTTTGATACCAATCTCTTAGACGAATATTTTCAGCCTCAAGACGAGCATTTTCTGCTCGCAATTCGGATATACCTGAAACGCCGCTAACAAAATCAGCTGTCGCAAAAAACGGACGGCTCACAGTGATCAGAACCGGGCTAACAAAATCCGTCACGCCGATACGCAATTGCTCGACTGCTTGCGGCTTAACAGCTGAAAACAGCATAAGAAACGTAGCAAGTATCAGTAAGAAAAGAGAAGCCGAACGACCGCTAAAAATATCAAGCGGTATCAAAGATACAGAATAGGCATTTCTAATTTTTCGTTTCAAAGGCTTACCACATCTGAGGTACAGAACTTTCGAGGTTTAAGCATGAAAGCTTATATCTAACTTCAAGTATATCGAATAAACGCTTTTCCAGCAACGCATTGGAAATAAAAATGAAAAATATCGGTGTATTAATAGGCGCCAATCAGAACACTGCGCAAAGCGCTCTTTTCTTCCAACGCATGCCCTGTTCCCAAGGCAACGCAAGATAGAGGGTCATCAGCCAAAGTGACTGCCAAGCCCGTTGCGTGACGCAATACAAAATCGAGATTGGCAAGCAAGGAACCGCCACCTGTCAAAACAATCCCTTTATCGACAATATCAGCAGCAAGTTCCGGTGCGGTATGCTCCAAAGCCACTTTCACGGCTTCAATAATCTGGCCAACCGGCTCAGCAAGCGCTTCGGAAATCTGGCGCTCCGTCACAATAATCTCCTTAGGAACACCATTCATCAGATCACGCCCTTTAATCTCCATTGCATGACCTTCTCCATCGGCAGGCGGGCAAGCGGAGCCGACTTCTTTTTTTATACGCTCAGCAGTGCTCTCTCCAATGAGTAAGTTATGAACACGGCGGATGTAAGCAATAATCGCTTCATCCATTTTATCACCACCTACACGAACAGAACGCGCATAAACAATTCCGCCCAGCGAAATCACGGCAACTTCAGTCGTACCACCGCCGATATCCACGACCATCGATCCTGTAGGCTCTGTCACAGGGAGACCGGCTCCAATAGCTGCCGCCATAGGCTCTTCAATCAAGTAGACCTCACTAGCCCCTGCACTTTCAGCAGATTCTTGAATAGCGCGGCGCTCAACAGCCGTTGAACCTGAAGGCACGCAAATCACCATTTGTGGAGATACAAACGAACGGCGGTTATGTACCTTACGAATGAAGTGCTTGATCATTGCCTCAGTCACCTCGAAATCCGCAATGACACCATCGCGAAGCGGACGTGTAGCAACAATGTTACCGGGTGTGCGTCCCAGCATTTGCTTGGCTTCATTTCCGACTGCCAAAACCTGCTTCTTCCCACCAATCATGGAAATAGCAACCACAGATGGTTCATTCAGCACGATTCCCTGATCACGCACATACACAAGTGTATTTGCGGTTCCCAAATCAATCGCCATATCTGCAGACATAAATCCAAAAAGTTTGGAAAACATCAGATTCTCTTTATTCTCAATGAGGTTTTCGGAAACGTTCTTCTATGGATATAACAAAGAACATACTCATATGCATCATATTGTTTGGTGATTCAGCCATCACACCCACAATTATCCACGAAGATTTGAAGATTTTAAGCATTAAAAAAGGCCCATTACGTTAGTAACAGGCCCCCTACCAAATATTAATGATCACTAACCCTGACGCGCTTTGAATCTCTTGTTCACTTTGTTGATCACATACACGCGACCACGACGACGGATAACGCGACAATTACGGTCACGTTTTTTTAATGTTTTCAATGAGTTAGCGACTTTCATTTTAATCTCTTTGCTCTTACTGGTGGTCTCAATCTTTAAAATCTGAGGGAAAGTACTATGGTGAGCAGAGTTTTGTCTAGCAAAGTTCTAGCTGAAATAAAAACAGACAATACCCATATTGATAGCTATCAGCACGATATACACCATGTGCGTAATATTATGTGCTTCCTGATCAAGGCCAAACGTCCACCAGAATATCGTATCTTTCGGCTGCCAGCCCTTATTGAAGGTAAAAACCCCTTTAAATCTGTCAATCAAACTATGGGTTACAAAATCCAGAGGCCCCAACCACCAGAGACTAGGAGCAAAAATCATGACAATTCCAAAAGTGAATAGAGCATGAATGCTGGTATGGATAAAAAGTGCCTGATACCCCTCTTTACCCGGCTTTCCTTTTGTGAGAGCCATCCAGTCCGTTTGTAGCAAAAAATCGCAAACGAAATGCTTGGCGCGGAATATAATATACAAAATAATGAGAAAACTGGCAGACATATCAGGATATTCGTTCGAGAATTAAAATGTACGGGCTTTATTATGCCCCCACATTGTAAATATTCCAAGAATTAACATTCCTGAAACCATTATAAAGCACTATAATATTTGAGATTTTAGGCAACGTATTATCACTATGGATCCAATAGAAGCTAAAAAAAGCTATAAAAAAGGTGAAGTCATCATGTTTCAAGGTGATGTGGGCAATAATGCCTATATCATTGAAGAAGGACGCGTTGAAATTATCGTCGGTAAACCAAACGGAGACTTTCACAGCGTAGGTACACGTGGTCCAGGCACAATTATTGGCGAAATGGCTATGGTTGATGATGAACCGCGCACCGCAACAATCCGGGCCTTAGAAGACTGTAAACTACTGGAAATCACCAGAAATGACTTCAGCAGGCGGCTGAATAACGCAGATCCTGTCATTCAGAGCGTAGCACAAGTCATTCTGACCCGATATAGGGACACTTTATCTCGTGCCGAAATTCTCAAAGAACCAATAGATTATCCGGGGCCAGAAGAGCTTGAAAAAAACCTTTTAGAACAAAGCAATGCAGTAGAAGCCATTAAAATGGCCAACGATCTTAAAGCTGCAATTGATGCAGGAGATCAGCTTTATCTGCATTATCAACCTATTGTCAGCCTAAAGGATGGTAAAGTTCTCGGCTTTGAAGCACTTATGCGCTGGAATCATCCCGAAAAAGGGTTTATTTCCCCCAACGAATTCATACCTGTTGCAGAAGATACGGGACTTATTGTGGATGCAAGCCGCTGGGCTTTAGAAGAATCCTGTAATGCCCTAAAAAATATTGAAGGTTCAGTGGGTTACGACCATGATCTCTTTATGTCTGTGAACTTTTCCAGTTCTGATTTCGCCGAAAGTAATTTCCTCGATCATGTCTATGATATCATTAGCAAAACTGACATCAGCCCACATAAAGTACACTTGGAAATCACCGAACGCTTACTGATGGGGCAACCGGAAAATGCAAAAAAGACGCTCGATTTATGTCGAAAAGCGGGCTTGAGCATATCCATTGATGACTTCGGAACGGGATATTCTTCTCTCAGCTACCTTCATTACTTCCCGATTGATAAACTCAAAATCGACAGAAGTTTCATCAAAAACATGCATGACGATGCGAACGCCATGGCTTTGGTCAAATCGATTATTTCGCTCGCAGATAACATGAATATGGTGACTGTTGCTGAAGGCGTTGAAACAAAAGAAGATGTCAATATCATCAGGGATTTAGGCTGTATCGAAGCGCAAGGATTCTATTTCGCAAAACCAATGGCAAATCAGGATATCATAGAGCTTCTTAAAAACTGGCACGGAAACGAGCTCGTAGCCTAATTCACTAATATTTTCAATAACTTATATAAAGCATAAAAGTTTATGTAAATTTTAATACCTATTAAGGTTTCAAGCGTAAACTGTTAATATG
>JBCCLQ010000138.1:0-4760 GCA_039026795.1 Pseudomonadota bacterium | reverse complement strand
TGTCAATTAAAATTTACTTTGAGTCTTAGTGTCTTGGTGTTTAAAACAATCGCATGACACAACGTATAGGCGTATATCCGGGGACGTTTGATCCCATTACCAAGGGGCATTTGCACATTATTAAGCGTGCAAGCCGTATGGTGGACAAACTGATTATCGGTGTCGCGGATAATGAGCGTAAAAAGCCGCTGTTCACCCATGAAGAACGCGTGGCGATGGTTGAAGAGGATATCAAGAATTTAAAAGACAAAGCCTGTGAGATTGAGGTTCAACCGCTCGATAACCTGTTGGTTCATTTTGCGCGGGATGTGGGGGCGTCTTGCCTGTTCCGCGGCTTACGCGCCGTGTCTGATTTTGACTATGAATTCCAGATGACGGGCATGAATTTACGCCTCGCACCCGATATCGAAACCGTGTTTTTGATGGCGGCAGACCGCTGGCAATTTGTGTCTGCGTCTTTTGTAAAGGAAATCTATGCACTGGGTGGGGATGTTGAGGATTTTGTGACTCCGAATGTCATTGAAAACCTTCAACGGAAACTCAAGGCCAAATAGCGATAAACCCTTGACGGACGGGGCTAATATCCATATGTTCCACGGGATTTTCGGCTTTTTTGAAGATTCTCTGATCAAATTTGCTGTCTTAACGGACTTTAGGAACGTTAAACAAATCAATATGACCGGTTAGCTCAGCTGGTAGAGCAACTGACTTTTAATCAGTAGGTCCAGGGTTCAAATCCCTGACCGGTCACCACTTTCCCCAATATCTTCCAATCTACTACGTTATTTCGTCGCTAAAATAGGTTAACTATTCTGCGCTCCTCATGCCTTGTATATTGAAAGATATTGAGGAAAGTACCTTTATTCAAAGCCATCTAAATACATTTAAGTTATTGATATAATTAAATATTTTTGAAATTGTAGAAAATAGGCCGTAAAAACCCTCCTTCAATGATATAATGAGTCTCTAGTGCGATCCGTAAGATCAATAAAGGAGTTCAATCATGCCAATTACAGCTTACAACGTTAAAACCAAAGAAAAAGGCGTCGTGATGAAAGATCCCGTCATTACGCAAACCAAAAAAGGTGGCTACATGGCCAAAGGTACCTGCGAAAAATCCGGGGCAACATTATGTGCCCTTTTGTCTAAGGACAAAGCGCTGGCCGCTATTGAGAGTGGCGAAGCCAAAAAAGGCTTCTAAACATAGTTTCAAAAAAGGGCGGTCTCAAAACCGCCTTTTTTATTCTTTCCTCTTCCTCATAAATCTTATGACGCTTTTGCGGGTGTTCGCACCTGCGAAATGATATATATATCTATTCTAGGATTAATTTTTAAAAAGAGGATTCCCCTATGAAACATTTTTTATTGGCTGCGGCCTTGGTTGTTGTTCCTGTCGCTGCAAAAGCCGAAATGACGCCGATTGCGCAGATGCCTGCCGGTGTTTACGAACTGGATAAAACCCATGCGTCTTTGACCTGGAAGGTTAGCCATTTGGGGCTCTCCGATTACACGGCGAGATTTAATACATTTGATGCGTCTTTAACGCTGGATCCTGCCAACATCACGCAAAGTAGCGTGAATGTTACAATTTCACCGCTTAGCATCGAAACCGATTACCCGAATGCGGATGAGAAGGATTTTGATAAGAAACTGACGGAAGGTGAGGACTGGTTCAATGTGGGTGCGTTCCCCGAAATCACGTTCGCATCTACCGCCATTGAACAGACAGGTGAAAACACAGGTAAGGTAACAGGTGATTTGAGCCTGTTGGGTGTGACCAAGCCCGTCACGTTGGATGTTGTGTTCAATGGGGCTTATGAAAGCAAGCCTTTTGCGAACGTGCCGGCAGTTGGTTTTTCTGCCACAGGAACGATCAAACGCAGCGATTGGGGCTTTGATACTTATGTTCCGACAATTGGTGACGAAGTTGAGCTTTTGATCGAAGTTGAGTTCGAAAAGCCTGTAGCCCCCGGTGATACGGTAAACGAATAATGAGTTCGGACACCCGGAGATATACCAAGGTTGCAGTTATCTTGCATTGGACCATGGCTTTGGCATTTATTGCCATGCTGGGTAGCGGCATTACCATGACACGTGAAGGACTGTTAGATCAAAGCTTACAGTTCCAAATGTATCAATGGCACAAATCGCTGGGTGTTCTTCTTCTTTTGGCTTTCTTTGCCCGTTTAGGTTGGAAATTGTTCCACCATGCGCCGGCCTTGCCCGACAGTATTAAAGGGCTGGAAAAATTGGCGGCAAAGGCAGGGCACTATGCATTGTATTTCTGGATGATTGCATTGCCAGCGACCGGATGGGTGATGGTGTCTTCCAGTCCGTACGGATTACCGACACTTGTGTTTAATTGGTTTGAATGGCCGCATATACCGGGCATGGCAGGAGATGAGATGATCAATACAATATCCAAAAATGCGCATGAAATATTGGGTTTTGCCTTTATAGCACTGATCGCGGTTCATATCGCGGCTGTTATCAAACATGCCATTATTGATAAGCATAATTTGTTAACACGCATGTGGTTTGGCAGTTTGGTATTGGTCCTGCTGTTTGTGCCCATCAGTGCGCAAGCCAAAAATTATATTGTTGATCATGGAAAAAGCACATTGAGCTTTTCCGGTACACATGCGGGCAAAGAGTTCACGGGCGTGTTTGAAGAATGGTCTGCCGAGATTTCATTTGATCCTGAGGATTTGGAGAGCAGTTCAGCGCGTGTCGTCATTAACACCGCTACCGCCAAAACAGGTGATAAAATGTATGACGGAACCTTACCGCAAGGCGATTGGTTTGATGTAAAAAATCATCCTGAAGCCGTATTCGAAAGTACGGAGATTACTACGAATGAAGACGGCAGTTTTCAAATGAGTGGAAATCTAACAATAAAACAAATCACTAATCCCGTTAGCTTCAATTTCACTTTAACTGATGTCGGCGTTTCACCTCTTCAGGTGGATGCGGCATTCGACATTGATCGCCTGACTTTTGATATCGGTAAAAAATCCGATGCGAAGGCTGAATGGGTTGCGCAGAATATCGGCTTGCAACTCAAGGTTATAGCAACTTCTGAATAATCCACTTTTTTCCGTAAATTCTTAACAAAACACCAAAATCTTATCGATTTGGTAAGAATATTCACGTATTCTGAAAGGTGGATAGATAAGGATTATCGTAGAGTAGAAGGATTCTACCTTGGTTACAGTTAGTGAGAACATTCTAGGTTCCACTCTCCGAAACAATCTGCTGGCGATCACTCGCACGCAGCGTGGCTTGGATGTGGCTACATTGCGCCTTGCAACGGGGCTCAAAGTTAATTCTGCTATCGACAATCCTCAAAACTTCTTCACAGCTCAATCTCTTGATAATCGTGCGTTTGACCTTATCCGTCTGCTCGACAAAATCGACCTATCCACCAAAACGATTGAAGAAGCTATCCATGGTACCGAAGCCTTATCTCAACTTCTGGATCAAGCAGATGCAGTTGTCACAACAACCAAAGAGGAATTGGAACTAGGGTTAACATTCCCGGATCTGACAAGCGTTGTTGAAGAAGAGAAGACTTTCAATCCGCCAACGTTAAGCGAACTTATTACAGCAGCAGCGCCGGTAGCCTATTACAGGCTGAATGAAACATCCGGAACAACGGCTTTTGAAGCAACGGGTAACCCAAATGTTTCTGATGCGATATACACAAGTGGCGCGACACCTGGTGGAGCCCCACTGTATTTAAACGGTGCATCACCAAGTGCCCAGTTTGATGGCATTGATGACCACATAGATGTTCCTGACAGTGTTGATATTAACCTGTCGGCCAGTCCGAACCGTACAATTGAATTGGTATTCAATGCAGACGATGTGACAGGTCGTCAGGTTTTGTATGAAGAAGGCGCAACAGTGAATGGATTTGCCATCTATTTGGATAACGACATTTTGTACTTAACAGCTGAAGACGATAACGGAACCAACAGATTTGCCGATGTGAATATCAACTCCAACGATATTGCCGGTATTCGTATTCAACCCGGACAATCTTATCACGTCTCTATGTTCTTTGATCAGGCCAATGGTCGGATTCGTGGATTCCTCGATGGTGAATTTTTAGGAGAAGAGTTGGTCTTGAGCGAGCCTTTCCCTCCGCATAGCGGTGATATTGGTATTGGCGCTGCCAATCAGGGGGTGCAATTCCATGACGGTGAATCAGGTGTGAATAACGGCTTTAACTTTGCCGGACGTATATCTGATGTCGCTATTTATGACCGTAACCTGTCTGACATTGAGTTACAACAACATGCGGATGCTTTAAACCCGACACAATCTCTGGCCTATGTGAATACTGATTACGACAATATTATCAATCAGATTGACGATATTGTTGAAGATGCGAAGTTCCTTGGTATCAATCTTTTGAGCAATGATGATCTGACGGTCGATTTCAATGAAAACAGAACAAGCTCTATCACAATTGAGGGGACTGACTTAAGCCGCAGAGGCCTTGGCCTACAGCGTAATGATTTCATTGAACTTGATGACGTGAATGCCATCTTGGATCAAATCGAAGCTGCGAAGGAAGAAGTTGAAGAATATACACGCAGTCTGACCAACGCCTTAAACGTCATAAATATCCGCGATGATCAAATCCGCGAGCAAATTAACATTTTAGAAGCTGGCGCAGATGACTTAACGGTCGCTGACCAGAACGAAGAAGGGGCAAACCTTCTCGCACTACAAACACGCCAACAGATCGCGGT
>JBCCLQ010000137.1:0-4777 GCA_039026795.1 Pseudomonadota bacterium | reverse complement strand
TGCCAATGATCTGGATGCGCTGGAATCGGCACGTGTGGCCGCACTGGGCAAAAAGGGTAAGATCACAGGCTTGATGGCGGGTCTGGGCAAAATGGCACCCGAAGAACGCAAATCCACGGGGCAAGCGCTCAATGAGCTGAAAAACGAAATTGCCACGTTGATAGATAGCCAAGAAAAGGCACTGAAAAAACAGGCGATGGAAGAACGCCTGAGCACTGAAAACTTTGATGTCACTTTGCCTGTGCGCCCTGAAAAACAAGGACACATTCACCCCATTTCCCAAACGATTGAAGAAATGTTGGCAATCTTCGCATCCATGGGATTCGAAGTGCGCGAAGGACCGGACATCGAAAATGATTTCTTCAACTTTACCGCGTTGAACTTCCCGCCCGGTCACCCGGCGCGTGAAATGCAGGACACGTTCTTCCTGCCCGAAGATCCGGATGAAGATGGTGAGCATGCGAAGAAGCTTTTACGCACGCACACATCCGCCGTACAAATTCACACGATGATGAATGAGGAACCGCCGCACAAAATTATTTGTTTCGGCCGCACATACCGTTCGGACTATGACATCACCCACACACCGATGTTCCATCAAATCGAAGGGCTGGTGATTGATAAGACAACTCACATGGGCCACCTCAAAGGCTGCCTGATGGATTTTGCCCGTGCTTACTTTGATATTGATGATCTGCCTGTGCAATTCCGCCCCTCATTCTTCCCGTTCACCGAACCATCTGCGGAAATCGATATCGGTTGTTCTCGTAAAGATGGCGGACTGAAAATCGGAGCCGGTGATGACTGGCTGGAAATCGGTGGTTGCGGCATGGTGCACCCGAATGTGCTGAAAAATTGCGGCCTCGATCCCGATGAATATCAGGGCTTTGCTTTCGGTATGGGGATTGAGCGCATGACGATGCTCAAATACGGAATTCCGGACCTACGCACCTTCTTTGAAAGCGATACACGCTGGCTCGATCATTATGGCTTCAGCCCGCTGGACCGCCCAAATAGAGCGACTGGCCACAAGTAAATAAAACACAGACCTGATATATCTCGTTATCTCTTTTGCATCCCGGACTTGATCCGGGATCCAGAAAGTAATTGAACTGGATCCTGACTTTCGTCAGGATGCAAACGATGAAAATTAAAAAGCTGGAAAAATCGGATTATAACCAATGGCTGCCGCTTTGGAACGCCAATTGCCTAAACCAAATCGACCAAACCGTCACCAACCAGACCTGGCAACGCATTTGCGATCCTGATGAAACCGTCAATGGTTTCGGCGCTCACATTGATGGCAAGCTCGTCGGCATGGTGCATTACATCCTCCATCCCGTTACAGGAAATCTCAATCCTGCTGCCTATATGCAGGACGTTTTTGTTGATGAAACCATGCGCAGGCGCGGCATTGCCCGCGCTTTGGTTGAACATTTGGGGCTGCACGGCCGTGAACAGGGCTGGGCCCGCCTCTACTGGATGGCTGAAAAAGACAACGCGGCAGCTCAAAATCTATACAAAACCCTTGGAATCACTATCGATTTCACGCTACATATTCTCCCTACGGAGAATTTTTAACTGTCATCCCGAGCGAGCGCAGCGACGAGGGATCTCCCTACATAAAATGAGATTTCTCGCTTGCGCTCGAAATGACACCAAAGAAAGAAATTTGATGAAATTCACTTTATCTTGGCTCAAAGAGCATCTGGACACAGATGCGGACTTAAAAACAATCACGGACAAGCTCACCGCTATCGGTTTGGAGCTGGAGGGTGTCGAAGACCCCGGCGAGAAATTTGCCCCTTTTAAAGTCGCTTACGTAGAGTCTGCCGAAAAACATCCCGATGCCAACAAACTGAAAGTCTGTCAGGTCAAAACGGCGGATGGTGAAACGTTGCAAGTTGTTTGCGGTGCGCCCAACGCGCGCACGGGCATGAAAGGGATTTTTGCACCTGTCGGGTCTTATGTACCCGGCACAGACCTGCACCTTAAGAAAGGTAAAATCCGCGGACAGGAATCCAACGGTATGCTCGTCTCCGAACGCGAAATGGGATTGTCCGATGACCATGACGGTATCATCGACCTGCCCGAAGACACCGAAATCGGAACGCCCTTTACAAAAATTTTCGACATGGATGACCCGATCATTGAAATCGGCCTCACACCAAACCGCGCCGACTGCACAGGCATTTACGGTATTGCACGCGACCTTTCCGCCGCAGGTCTTAGCACACTAAAACCAATTGATGATACACCTGTGAAAGGCAATGGCGCTTGCCCTGTCGAAGTCGATATTCAAACGCCAGATACCAACCCGCAATTCATTGGCCGCATGATCACAGGCGTGAAAAACGGCCCTTCACCCGAATGGCTGCAAAAACAACTCAAAGCCATCGGCCTGCGCCCGATTTCAACATTGGTCGACATCACAAACTTTTTCACGCATGGCTATGGCCGCCCGCTGCACGTCTACGATGCCGATAAACTCAAAGGCAACATCCATGTGCGCCTGGCTGAAAAAGGCGAAAGCTTCGATGCACTGAATGATAAGTCTTACACCATGGCCGGCGGCGAAACGATGATCTGCGATGATAGCGGCGTGCTTGGCCTCGGTGGCATTGTCGGCGGAACCTCCACGGGCTGCGAAGAAGACACCGTCAATGTCTTTGTTGAAGCCGCTTACTTTGATCCCATGGCGATTGCCCGCACGGGCCGTGATCTCGGTGTCATCTCCGATGCGCGCTATCGTTTTGAACGCGGCGTTGATCCGGACTTCACGGAAACAGGTATGGAACTCGCCAGCAAAATGATTATCGATCTCTGTGGTGGTGAAGCCTCTGATCTCGTGATCGCCGGTACAAAACCCGATCACATGCGCGAAATTGATTTCGATCCTGCCTTCACTAAAAAACTGGGCGGCGTTGACGTCGATGAAGCCAAACAAAAACAAATTCTCGAAGCTTTGGGCTTCATCTTCAACGGTTCTAAAGTCACACCCCCATCCTGGCGCGGCGATGTTGACGGCAAAGCTGATCTCGTTGAAGAAATCGTGCGCATGCACGGCTACGATAATATCGAACCCGTATCCGTGCGCTCTGATGGTGCAATCACGGGGTCGGCCGAAACCAAATTGCAACTGCGCACGCGTCTGGCCAAAACCGCTTTGGCTACGCGCGGCCTCAATGAATGCGTGACTTGGTCGTTTATGCCAAAAGACTTGGCAGGACAATTCGGTTCGAACGATAACGCTTTAACGCTTACTAATCCGATCAGTTCAGAGCTGGATCAAATGCGCCCGTCCATCCTGCCAAACCTGATTCAAGCTGCAGGTAAAAATGCAGACCGTGGCTATCCAAATGCAGCCCTTTTCGAAGTCGGACCCGCTTTCACATCTGTCAAAGCAGATGGACAGCAAACTGTCGCCGCAGGTATCCGTCACGGCGCCATCGCCTCCAAACACTGGTCGGGTGAAACCGCAAGCCGCGAAATTGACCTGATGGACATCAAGGCCGATGCGATCGCTGCGCTTGAAGCCGCAGGCGCACCTGCTGGAAATTTACAAGTCTCTCGTGATGCGCCGGATTATTATCACCCTGGCCGGTCGGGCACTTTGCGTTTGGGCAAATTCGTGCTTGCGCAATTCGGTGATCTGCACCCGGCCGTGCTGGAAGACATGGATATCAAAGGCCCTGTTGCGGGGTTTGAAGTCTTCCTCGAAGCCATTCCGGATGCCAAGAAAAAAGGCCCTGCCAAACCCTTGCTCAAACTTTCAGCCTTCCAACCTGTGGAACGTGACTTCGCCTTTATCGTTGATGAAAATGTCGAAGCCGAAAATATCATCCGCGCGGCCAAAGGTGCGGACAAGGAATTGATCACAGGCGTGGATGTCTTCGATGTTTATCAGGGTAAGGGCGTGGATGACGGCAAGAAATCTGTCGCGATCAACGTGATCATCCAACCCAAAGAACAAACGATGACAGATTCCGAAATTGACGGCCTGTCTCAAAAAATCATCGCGTCCGTGACCAGCAAAACAGGTGGTCAGCTTCGTGCCTGATTTAGGGATGAACGAGCTCTTCGGTTTTACAACGCTCGCTCTAACTGCCTGGATTTATACGTCTTACATAAAAGGGATATTAGAAGGTAAAACAAAACCACACCCTTTCAGCTGGATTGTCTGGACAATCCTGATCGGTATCACTGTTCTTGTTATGATATCTGATAATGCGGGCCCCGGCGTCTGGGCTTTCATTGCCGTTTTCTTTATTAATGCTTTGATCTCCGTTCTCTCGATCAAAAACGGATTTGAAAATATTACGCGCATTGATGTCGGTGTTTTTGTGCTGGCACTTGTGACGTTGGCGATCTGGCTCTTCTTACAAAACCCGCTTTGGGCCGTTTTAACATTATACGTGGCACATATTTTGGCTTTCATCCAAACATTTAGAAAATCATGGCTCAATCCCAAACAGGAACCGGTGCATGTTTTTTTTCTCAATTTCGTAAGGCACGCTTTAACGGTTTTGGCACTTTCAAACTATTCCATCATCACGGCGTTGATACCCGTGCTTTTGGTTCTGTGTAATATTGCTCTCGTATTATTTCTGATTTGGCGCCGTAAAGATGGCAAGTCGTTAACGCATTAAACGACGCTGAAATTCAACGTGGGTCTGCATACGTCAATTTATATGGCTAAAGCATTCTAAGGCGGCAAGTTTGTGCAGCCGGAATTGAATGCGGAATATCTTCCCTAAAACCTAAATTTGGTATGATG
>JBCCLQ010000136.1:0-4824 GCA_039026795.1 Pseudomonadota bacterium | reverse complement strand
GACCGCCGTTCGACGTGATCGCATGCGACTCTCCCGTCGCCGCGTCGATCATGTACAGGTCGTTCTCGCGGACGAACGTGACGACGGCGCCGTCCGGCTAAACCATAGTTGTCTGCGCTCCAAAACAGGGTTTCGTATATTACGAAACCCTGTTTTCTTATGACTCAAATGTGACAAGGGGCGGATAAACCCTTTAAAATGATAGTGTAAGTTCAATTTTTTGTTTAATATGAATGACATGACTTGGTTATGGCTTCTTTTGTGGATCGGACTGTCTTCCATTATTTTGGGGGCCTTTTTGTGGTCTACGGTCATTTTGTTTAAGCAAAAACGCGCTTGGGAAGAGTTCGCCCAGAAGCATAAATTGCAGTACGAGCCTGGTCGCCTTATGGAGTCACCAACTGTAAGCGGTATAATGGATAAATTCGGGGTGTCGTGTTTCAGTGCTATGCGCGATCCAGATGATATGAAGGCTCGTCGGTTTGTTAGTGTCATTGAAGTAAAACTCCCTGATGGTTTGGTAGGATCGGGTGCGGCTGGAACAAAGGACATGACACCATTTTTACAATCTTTAAATCTGTTAAACCCTCACATTTTAAAATCTGAAGAATGGCGTGAGGAGTATCAGTATTTTACAAGTGATCCGCTGATTTCAGAAGAATACTGGACCGATGAACGCGTGAAACATTTGACTGCTGTATTGGGTGTAAAAAACGCAGATGTCGTTTTTATGCATGATAATAAAGAGGCTATTATTCGCGTTGAGACGACGGATCCAATCCAGAAAATTGAAAAGGCAGAAAAGGTCATCCATTTTCTGATCAAGCACGCTAAAGCACTTTTGATAGATGAGAATCAGCGTAAAGCTATTGAGACCTCATCTACTAAAGTTACAGATTAAGCGTTTAAATAGAAAACGTTCCTTGCATAAACAAGACGGCTTTCCCACTGATATACACTCTATCATCTGTTAGCTTACAGTCTAAATCGCCACCGCGTGCAGAAGCTTGGTGTGCCAAGAACTCTCTCTGACCATTCATTCTTTCTGACCATATAGGGCACAACACACAATGTGCAGAGCCTGTCACAGGATCTTCTGGTATACCACTTTGAGGTGCAAAGTTACGCGAGATAAAGTCATATGGCTTTTCTCCCGCAGAAGTGATTATAACTCCCTGATACTCGTCTATTTCTGCTATTCGGCTGATATCGGGTTTGGCTTGTCTTATGAAGGCTGGATCATCATAAACAGCGACTAATTTTTTACTGGCGTAGGTTGCTATTGCCTCTTTGCCGAATATTTCGGTTACGCGAGGGTCTGGGCTGATTTCTCTGTGTGGCCATAAAGGAAAATCGAGCGTTAGTTTATCGGTTTTGCGTGAAACATTTAATGGCCCTGATTGGCTTTCGAATGTGATTGTATCCCGTTCGTAATCCAAGTGATTGAAGATAACAAAAGCTGTTGCAAGTGTAGCATGTCCGCACAAATCCACTTCTATTGTCGGCGTAAACCAGCGCAAATGAAATCCTTTTTCTGTTGGAACAAAAAATGCTGTCTCCGATAGGTTGTTTTCTGCTGCAATATTTAGAAGTGTTTCGTTAGGTAACCATGTTTCGAGCGGTACCACGGCTGCCGGATTTCCGTGAAAGACACGATCGGTAAAAGCATCAACTTGATATATTTTTAATTCCATTTTTCGTCCTCATAAAAAAATCCCCGCTATGAAGCGGGGATATTGAATTTGTTTAGTAACCCGCTTTATTACTCGAAAGAAGCTCCGTTCTCTACTTCGAAGCCCTGATCAGGTGAAGCTTTTAGCACTTCTTCCGCTGTAGCATCCATGGCCTCTTCGGCTGCATCGTCTGCCATGTCTTCAACAGCTTCAGCCGCTTCTTCAACCGCGCCTGCTGCAGGTTCTGTCTCGGCTTTATTGACATCAGCTGAAACGGTCATTTTTACAATTTTGTCAGGATTAACCGGTGGCTCACCACGTGTAATGTTATCCACGAATTCCATACCTTCTGTGACTTGTCCCCACACAGTGTATTCACCGTTCAGGAATGAACAATCATCGAAGCAAATGAACCATTGAGAGTTTGCAGAGTTTGGATCCTGTGTACGGGCTGCACCGATAGCACCGCGACCAAAGTTCAGGTCATTAAATTCTGCGGGAAGGTCCGCCATGCTTGATCCGCCTGTTCCTGTCCCGGTTGGATCACCTGTCTGTGCCATGAAACCATCAATCACACGGTGCCAAACGATACCGTCATAAAAACCTTCACGTGTCAGAGTTTTGATGCGATCAACGTGTTTCGGGGCTTTATCCGGATACAATTCAATTGTAACGCGCCCGTCTTTTAAATCTAAAAATAGCGTATTTTCGGCATCCGCTGCCTTCGCTGATGTGGACATTATAAGTAAGCTCCCGGCTAAAAGGGTCAGTGTTTTAAACATTCATGCGCTCCTTGGCAAAAATATAGTGATCACAGAGTCGTGCCATACAGAGCTGGCGAATGCAAGGGGCAGGGGAGAATAGCTCCACTGAGAAATTTAAAGGGGAATTTAGGCAGCGTCGCCGACCATTTCCTTGATCATGCACAGACACGAGCCACAACAGGGTTGCTCTCCTCCGGAACACGCTTTGTATACATGTGCAGGTGATTTCTTCACAGACTCATCGCTCAAGGCTTTTTTTACGTCTTTATCCGTTTAAGGGTTGCACATGAATATGTACATTTTGCGGTTTCTCCTGATAATTGCACAAGTTTTTGTGTCTTAAGATTCATATTTTTGTGTTTGTGAATTTTTCGCAAGTGAAAAGCGCGCATTTACAAAAAAAGAGGCTGAAAAGCCTCTTTTTGGTGCTATGTTAACAATTTCTAGCCTTCAGCAGGGGCGTCTAGCGGACTTTCGGAATTCAACTGGATATAATTTTTTAGACCCATTTCCTCAATCATCTGTAATTGAGTTTCTAGGTAGTCAATATGTCCTTCTTCTTCGGTAAGGATTTTCTTAAATAAATCCTCAGTGACGAAATCACCAAGCTCTCTGCAATCTTTAATTCCTCTGATGTAGCCTTCACGACCTTCATGCTCGATTTTTAAATCGCACTCCAAAATCTCTTTCACATTCTCGCCGATATGAAGTTTACCAAGCTCTTGTAAATTCGGTAGGCCTTCTAGCAAAAGTATACGCTTGATCAACTCGTCAGCGTGATGCATTTCCTCGATAGACTCATTGTATTCGTGACGACCAAGTTTTGTTACGCCCCAATCCTCGAGCATGCGGGCATGAAGGAAGTATTGATTGATAGCCGTCAGCTCTTTTTTAAGTGCCGCGTTCAAATGTTCGATGATTTTTTTATCGCCCTTCATATTCCTTACTCCTGGATTGCGCGTTTGATAATTTCAGGTACATGCTTAGTATAAGCACTATAATCAAAAATAGTGTCTAGCGCTTCTTTGTCAAGGTTTTCAGTAACTTGCGGGTCACTCTCAATTGCATCGCGCAGTGTCAATGAACCTTTACCGGATGAACGATCTTCCCAAACTTTCATCGCATTACGTTGAACGATACGATACGCATCTTCCCGAGAAATATCTGCTTGTGTGAGGGCCAACAACGTGCGTTGCGAGAACACCAAACCACCCGTCATTTCAAGATTGTGTTTCATGCGTTCAGGGTAAACCAGAAGCGTATCAATCAATTTCGCCAATCTGTTCAAGGCATAATCAGCAGAGATGCAAGCATCCGGCAGGATTGTACGTTCCACGGAAGAATGCGAAATATCGCGTTCATGCCACAGCGCCACATTTTCGAGAGCTGGTGTAACTGCTGCTCTTGTAATCCTTGCTTGTCCCGTTAAATTTTCACTTCCGATTGGATTGCGTTTGTGTGGCATCGCGGACGAGCCTTTTTGTTTCGGGTCAAAATACTCCTCGGCTTCACGAACTTCTGTGCGTTGCAGATGACGAATTTCCACGGCCAGATTTTCGATAGATGATGCCACAACACACAGTGTCACAAAAAACATCGCATGTCGATCACGCGGTATGACTTGTGTTGCAACGGTTTCAGGTTTTAGTCCTAACTTGTCCGCCACGTATTGTTCAATCGACGGATCAAGCGTTGCATACGTTCCGACCGCACCGGAAATCGTGATGGTTGAGACTTCTTCTTTCGCAGCAATCATCCGTTTTTTTGCACGGGCAAAGGCAGCGTAGTGACCGGCGAGCTTCAAACCGAAAGTGGTGGGCTCTCCATGAATACCGTGCGAGCGACCGATGCAGAGTGTGTCCTTGTGCGCTTCGATCTGCTTTTTAAGGGCTGCGAGAACTTTGTCCAAATCAGCGATCAAAATACCAGCAGCTTGTGTGAGCATCACAGCAAAGGAAGTGTCAACGACATCTGAGGAGGTCATGCCTTGGTGGACGTAGCGGCTGTCTTCACCCACATATTCGGCGACGGACGTTAGGAAAGCGATGACGTCGTGCTTGACTTCAGCTTCGATCTCGTTGATGCGATCAACGTCAAAATCGCCCTTTTCGCGCAAAGCCTTGGCAGCGCTTTCCGGGACAACCCCTAGCTTGGCCATTTGCTCCAATGCGAGGGTTTCAACCTCCAGCCAGATGCGGAATTTATTCTCTTGTTCAAAAATGTCGGCCATTTCGGCCCGGGAATAACGTGGAATCATGAGAGGTTTTTTAGCATTAAGGGCAGGGGATACCAAGGGTTTTTCGCACTGAATTTCAATAATGTGGCTTATACTCCCTTGTTTCGGCGGGGGTATTCGCGTTACTCATTTCGTTACTTCAAAAATAGGG
>JBCCLQ010000135.1:0-4859 GCA_039026795.1 Pseudomonadota bacterium | reverse complement strand
GAAAGATGACGTCGCATTAATTTCCAGTAAAAATGTGCTCAATTCCCGATACCCTATCATTGTCCGCGTGCCGAAACAGGTTTTTCGGCACATTATTACATACGATTATAGGTAGAAATGGTTAGAAAGACCTTAAAATTGCACCGAAGATTTCCATATAAATATAGAAAAAACAAAGACTTAGAGGTAGCTAATATAAATTGATTTTTTAACTCTTCCGGATTACCGATCTCAATGGAACTTTCTTGAACCACTGAGAGTAGATCTGATACAAGACTTTATGTGTACATAGTGCAGTGCAAAAAAGTCAGGTTTTTATTCTTTATCTTTTTTATCAATGAGTTATAACAATCACGAAGGCGCACAAATAGTAGGAGAGACGATGACATTCATTCAAAAAACACCCGTATTATCGACTAGTCTCGCTCTGATTGTATCAGCAATTCTCGTTTTATTTGGCCATAGCCTTTACAAGCAGGCTTCTGCCGAAGAAGTGCAAGCAGGCCAACAACCCCAAGCTATGCCGGTACAAACTCTAACTGTTGAAGCAGTTCCGACACAATTATGGCGTGATTTTTCTGCGCGTATGGAGGCGGTTGAGTTCGCTGAAATCCGCCCCCAGGTTAGCGGTCGTATCAACGAAATTCGTTTTAAAGATGGTGAAACTGTTGAAAAAGGTGACATTTTATATGTCATTGACCCACGTCCTTTCAAGGCAGCTCTGGATCAGGCAAAAGCTGAACTATCGTCTGCACGCTCAGAAGCAACTCTGGCACAAACCGAATTGAAACGAGCACAAGATTTGATCAAAACAAATGCTGTTTCTCAGCGCGTTCTGGATGAGCGTGACAGTCATGCTAAAGCAACCAGAGCAGCTGTTAACCGCGCAAAAGCTATTCTTGACCAAGCTGAAATCAATCTGGATTATGCGTATGTTAAAGCGCCTATTTCGGGTCGCATCGGGCGTGCTGAAATCAAGGTCGGCAATCTGGTCGAAGCGAACATCAATGCGCCTGTGCTCACATCTATTGTTGCGACAGATAAAATTTTTGCGGATTTTGAAGTCGATGAAAAAACCTATCTGACGTTTGTGAAATCCAAAGCTCAAACAGAAGCCAAAGAACAGCCAATACCTGTAAAACTTTACCTGAATGGCGAAGACAGTTTAGTTTACGACGGTGTCGTCGACAGCTTTGATAACCGCATAGATGTCAGTAACGGAACAATTCGCGCGCGCGCGTTGTTTGAAAACAGTGACGGCATTTTAATTCCGGGTATGTTTGCAAACATTAAAGTGGGGTCTTCCAGCATTGAAAATTTGATAACTGTACCCGAAACCGCAATCGGCACAGATCAAGATCGTAAATTTGTCTATGTCGTTGACGAAGAAAACATGGCGCGTTACCGCGAAGTCAAAACAGGAGATAGTTATAAAGGAAGCCGTGTGATTACAAGTGGTTTAAGTGCAGGCGATATGATTATCACAGAAGGTCTTATTCGCATTCGCCCCGACATGCCGGTATCTCCCCAGGTTCAAGGATAACGGAAACATCGTATGACCTTTTCCAGTTTCTTTATTCAACGGCCAATTTTTGCCAGCGTTATTTCTATCCTGATTTTCTTGGCGGGTTTGGTATCAATGTTCAACCTACCGATTGCGGAATATCCGGAAGTATCACCACCAACAATTCAGGTAACTGCAAATTTTCCGGGTGCAAATCCTGCTACGATTTCTGAAACAGTTGCAACGCCGTTGGAAGAACAAATCAACGGTGTTGAAAATATGATCTACATGAACTCGCTGGCTTCGACGGATGGACGTGTGCGGATTGATGTGACTTTTGAAATTGGTACTGATCCGGATTTGGCGCAGCAGTTGGTTCAAAATCGGGTGACACAGGCAACGCCGAGACTGCCAGATGTGACACGCCAGCTTGGTGTAACGGTCGCCAAATCTTCGCCTGATCTGACGATGGTGGTGCACATGCGCTCACCAAACGGGAAGTATGATGGGTTGTACCTTCGAAACTATGGAACCTTAAATGTCAAAGACGAGTTGGCAAAGATTCAGGGCGTTGGACAGGTTCTTCTATTCGGGTCTGGTGATTACGCTATGCGTGTCTGGCTCAATCCGGATAAAATCGCAGAACGTGGGATGACGGCATCCGAAGTCGTGAATGCCATTCGCGCACAAAATGTTCAGGTCGCGGCTGGCGTAATTGGTGGCCCTCCTTACGCAGAAACTGTTCAACTTCAATTGCCTGTCAACGTTCAAGGGCGACTGGAAAGCCCGGAAGAGTTTGAACAAATTATTATTAAGCGCGATGAAAACGGTGTCGTGACCTATTTAAGAGATGTGGCGCGCCTCGAATTGGATGCGCAGACTTATGCATTGCGTTCTATGTTGAACAACGAGCAAGCTGTCGCTATTCCGATCTTCGCATCACCAGGCGCAAACGCTTTACAAATTTCTTCTGACGTTCGCGCCACAATGTTAGAACTTAAGAAAAATATGCCGGATGGCGTTGATTATACAATTGTCTATGACCCTACAATTTTTGTTCAGAAATCGATTGATTCCGTCATCATTACATTGCTGCAGGCCGTATCACTCGTTGTTTTGGTTGTGATCCTATTCCTGCAAACCTGGCGCGCTTCTATCATTCCGCTATCGGCTGTACCTGTATCGATTGTCGGAACATTTGCTGTAATGCTCGTTCTTGGTTTCTCAATTAACGTGCTTTCACTGTTTGGTTTGATCCTCGCGATCGGGATTGTTGTCGATGATGCGATTGTTGTGACGGAAAACGTTGAACGCAATATCGAGGAAGGCAAAAAGCCATTTGAAGCGGCGCAGATCGCGATGAAAGAAGTAACGGGACCTGTGATTGCAACATCACTTGTACTGGCTGGTGTTTTCATA
Organism: Pseudomonadota bacterium; assembly: GCA_039026795.1. Classification (GTDB taxonomy): domain Bacteria; phylum Pseudomonadota; class Alphaproteobacteria; order Micavibrionales; family Micavibrionaceae; genus JAUHXT01. Next base: position 1,936 of record JBCCLQ010000135.1, on the reverse strand, counting down.
CCCATTTCTTTTATGTCCGGTTTGACCGGCCAGTTTTACCAGCAATTTGCTCTAACAATTGTAATTGCAACATTTATATCGACTATCAACTCTTTGACCCTTTCGCCTGCGTTAGCCGCTATTCTTTTAAAACCAAAAGATGCACCCCGTGATCCGTTGATGAAGCTAATGGACTTCGCATTTGGCTTGGTATTTAAGGTGTTCAACGCTGTTTTTAATCGCTTACAAATTATATATGGGCAACATGTTTGCCGTTTTGTCACGCGCCGTACTCTGATCACAAGCGTCATTTATCTTATTTTGGTTGTTGCTACGTTTTTCAGTTTTCGTCTGTTGGCGCCAAACTTCGTTCCTATTCAAGACAAACAATATCTGATCAGTATTGCGCAATTACCCTCTGGCGCGACATTGGAGCGAACCGAGGAAGTCGTCTTGGCGATGTCGGAAATCATAATGGATCAGCCGGGCGTGACCGGCGCTGTTCAGTTCCCGGGGCTTTCAATCAACGGCTTCACCAATGCACCAAACTCAGCAATTGTATTTGTAACACTGGATGAATTTGAAAACCGTAGATCGCCGGAACTCTCTGCAGACGCAATTGTCGGCGCTCTCATGGGAAAAATGCAAGCTATCAGTGAAGCACAGATTTTGGTGTTAAACCCACCACCTGTGCGTGGCCTTGGAAACTCAGGCGGCTTTAAATTACAAATACAGGATCGTTCCGATCAAGGCTACGAAGCACTTGCCAATATTGTGAACGCAGTGCAGGGGCAAACCTTTGGTCATCCTGCAATCGCGTTTGCGTTTAGCAATTACGATATCAACGTGCCGCAATTATTTGCAGATATTGACCGGACGAAAGCACAACAACTCGGTATTCCGATTGATGAAATTTTCAGCACCATGCAGATCTATTTGGGCTCACAATACATTAACGACTTTAATCAGTTTGGTCGTACCTATCAGGTTATTGCTCAGGCTGATAAGCCGTTCCGTGCTACACCCGAAGATATCAATAGCCTTAAAGTGCGAAATGAAAGTGGTGATATGATTCCACTTGGCTCTTTCACAACTGTCGAAGAAACATTCGGGCCACAAACAGCCATGCGTTATAACGCATTCCGTTCTGCTGATTTAACAGGTGCAGCCGCACCGGGCTTTTCAACGGGTGAAGCGCAAGCTGCTATCGAGGAAATTCTGGCCAATACATTGCCGCAAGGTATGGGGTACGAATGGACGGAACTGACTTATCAACAAAAAGCGGCCGAGATCTATATCTTTGGTGTTATACCGATTCAAATCATGGTCTTTGGGATCTGTTTGCTTATGGTGTTTTTAATTCTGGCCGCACAATATGAAAGCCTGACAATGCCTGTCCCTGTCATCTTGATCGTGCCGATGGCTGTTTTATCATCCATTGTCGGCATCTATTTCTTTGGTGGAGACAACAATATTTTCACGCAAATCGCTTTGTTCGTTTTGGCGGGATTGGCTTGTAAAAACGCAATTCTGATCGTTGAGTTTGCACGTGAGCTTGAAAATCAGGGACGTTCGATTACGCAGGCTGCGGTCGAATCCGCACGTATGCGTCTCCGCCCAATTATGATGACTTCCATTTCCTTTATCGCTGGTGTATTACCATTGGTTTTCAGTTCAGGTGCGGGATCAGAAATGCGCGAAGCAATCGGTATTGCTGTCTTTAGCGGCATGGTCGGCGTGACTTTCTTTGGCCTCGTTTTCACGCCAATGTTCTACGTTGTTTTGCGCAAATGGGAAGTTGGCAAAAAAGGACGAGAAGAAGACGAACCTTGCGAATTGAGTGAAAACCACAACAGTCCATTATAAAAAATCCGCACTCTTCACTCTTTTGTCTTATGGCAAAAAGGGTGTAAGCCTTATGTGTTCAATCTGAATGATAATAGGGAAAACACGTCAG
>JBCCLQ010000134.1:0-4908 GCA_039026795.1 Pseudomonadota bacterium | reverse complement strand
CTTTCATCTATTGTATTTGTTTTTATAAGTATGGACAAAAGTTCATAATAATTTAAGACTTTAATAGTGTTTTCGTAGCCCTGATACATTTCTTTCAGATAACGACCCTCGCCATTTTCTGTGTGTTTTGACCTGTCGCGATATCTGAATTTAGCGCATTCGCTAAGTTTGTTGTGGTTTCTGAGTTCTTTAAATTGAGCATAAGATTCCTTGTAACTCTTATCCATGCTCATTTGAAGAAGTATATCTTGTGCGCTTTTTACCCGCGCTAGTTTTTTTTGAAAAAGAAAAGATAAAAGGGCAATGCAAACAGCCGCTGAAGCAATCAGCGCTGTAATCAAACCTGTATGTACTGTCGTTAGACTCATTTCTCCAAACGTAAGAGTTTGAATTGATGGTGAAGTATGTTCGATCAAGGTCGAGCATTCATATAAAAACTGAGATGGCTGATTTAAGAAGTTGTCTGTCATTGTTCTAATTTTAATGCGTTTTGCCTTAATGCTTCGCCCAACACAATCGCTCCTGCATTGATCACATTGATAGATCGTGCCTGACCATGCATTGGTATTGTGACTTTATGTTGTAGTCTTTGATGTATGTCAATTGGTACGCCAGCGCTTTCACGACCAAGCATGAGGATATCACCATCCTGAAATGTGAAATCAGTGTAAGCCTGATCGGTTTTGGTTGTCAGCAGGACAATGCGCTGCGTGCTTTCTTGATGAAACGTCTCCCAGCCCGAGTGGCGTTTGATGTCCAGCAAATCATAATAATCCATGGCCGAGGTACGGATTTTGCGTTCATCCCACGGAAAACCGCAGGGTTCAATGATGTTCAACGGCGTGCCAAGGCATGCACACAGACGAATGGCGGCGCCGACATTTTGCGGGATATCCGGCTGATACAAAGCAAGTTCAATCATATGCACGGCAATTTATTGTTTTTTTGCAATAAAAGCTAGAACTCAGGCCTTGTGTTCGGTAATTATTCTATGGTACTCGCCTATGGCGTTTTTAATCAAACGCTCTAATTTACTAATATGACTATTGATACCGATATGAGCACGAACGATAATGATAAAGCCGGTGAAAGCCGCCGCGATTTTCTTTACCTGACGGCTGCTGCGTTTGGCGCGGTGGGCGCAGGCTCCGTTGCCTGGCCGTTCATTCATCAAATGAACCCTGCTGCCGATACGATGGCATTGTCCACCATTGAAGTGGATTTGACCCCGATTGAAGAGGGGCAGGCGATTACAGTGATGTGGCAGGGCAAGCCCGTATTTATTCGTCACCGTACAGCAAAAGAAATTGAAGAGGCGCAAAGCGTGGATGTGAGTTCATTGCGTGATTCTGAAAGCGACGAAGATCGTGCCCAAAAGCCAGAATGGCTTGTCATGGTCGGTGTTTGCACCCATTTAGGTTGTATACCGCTGGGGCAAAAAGGCGGGGACATTAAAGGAGATTATGACGGCTGGTTCTGCCCATGTCATGGATCACATTATGATTCATCCGGGCGTATCCGCAAAGGACCGGCTCCTACAAACCTTCCCGTGCCGCCCTATGAGTTCGTCAGCGATACACGCATAAAAATAGGATAACGGAGCATTAGGTCATGGGTTCAGGAGAAAGAAAACCTTTCGAGAATAAAACGATAGAGTGGATTGATTCCCGCTTACCGATTTTCACAATCATGAACAAGGAATACGGCGTATTCCCGACACCGAAGAATTTCAATTATTTCTGGAATTTCGGTGCGATTGCGATGGTCATGATGGTGATTATGATCATCACCGGCATTACGCTGGCCATGCATTATGCTGCGAACACGGAGATTGCATTCAGCAGTGTGGAACGTATTATGCGGGATGTGAACTTTGGCTGGCTGATCCGATATATGCACATGAATGGCGCGTCCTTCATGTTTATTGCCATTTTTATCCATATTTTCCGCGGATTGTATTACGGATCATACAAACAGCCCCGTGAGTTACTCTGGATGTTGGGCGTAACGATCTTGCTGCTCATGATGGCGACTGCGTTCATGGGATATGTTTTGCCTTGGGGGCAGATGTCTTTCTGGGGTGCGACTGTGATCACGAACCTGTTCTCTGCCTTGCCACTCATCGGGCCTGGCATTGTGGAATGGTTGTGGGGTGGTTTTGCGGTTGATAACGCGACACTGAACCGTTTCTTTGCACTGCATTACTTGCTGCCTTTTGTCACTGTCGGTGTGATTTTCCTGCATGTCTGGGCGCTGCACGTCACAGGATCAAACAACCCGAGTGGTATTGAGCCGAAAGGCCCGCAAGATACAATTCCGTTTCATCCGTATTACACGATGAAGGATACGGCCGGACTTCTGCTTTTCTTGATCATTTATGTTGTGTTCACCTTCTTTATGCCGAACGCCTTAGGGCATCCCGATAACTACATTGAAGCGGATCCGCTGGTCACACCGGCGCACATTGTGCCTGAATGGTACTTCCTTGCGTTCTATGCGATTTTGCGGGCGATCACGTTTGATATCAATTTGCTGATGATTGCTGGTGGCGCTATTGCGGCGTATCTGGTGGCTGTGAATTTATGGTACATGGAAAAGCCAAAGCATTGTCCAGTTTCAACAAAGTTCAATGTGCCTATTTCAAAAGATATAGAGCTGTGCAAGCTGGAGCCTTTGATGGCTGCTTGCGCAGTTGTGTTATTGGGTATAGGTGGTTTGATTGCCTTTATGCCTGATCTGGGTATTTCCAAAATGGCGGGCGTTGTTAGTCCTGTGATGATTGAAGCCAAGTTGGGCGGTGTGCTGGCCATGTTCGGATCGATTGGATTGTTGTTTGTATTGCCGTTTATCGATCGTCACCCACACAGAAGCGCGCGTTTCCGCCCATGGTTTAAAATTGCAGTTCTGTTGCTTGTTCTGGACTTCTTTATCCTAACATGGGTTGGGGCGAAACCTGCTGAAGGGATTTATGTTTTGATCGCCCAGGCTGCGACAGCGTATTACTTCGCGTTCTTCCTGGTTGTGTTGCCGTTCCTGAACAAATATGAGCCGCGTGTGGAATTGCCGCCGAGCATTCATCAATATGTTCTGGATCAGAAAGCAAAGAAGAAGAAAAAGCAGGACGAGTATATGAATAGTCTTACGCCGGGGGCCGCAGAATAATGAAAACTTTAAGCATAATATGTTTGGCTCTTATGTTGGTTTCAGCTCCGGCTTGGGCTGCGGGTGATGCCAAAACACCACCGAAGCAGGACTGGCATTTCTCAGGACCGTTCGGAACATATGATCGCGGTGCATTACAGCGCGGATTTCAAGTCTACAAGCAAGTGTGTTCTGCGTGTCACTCTATGAAGCTGCTGTCTTATAGGAATTTGGCTGATTTGGGATACACGGAAAACGAAGTGAAGGCGATCGCCCGCGAGTACACGGTGACTGATGGCCCCGACGATGAAGGTGAAATGTTCGAACGCCCAGCCTTGCCGAGCGACCGATTTGTATCGCCTTATCCGAATGCTGAAGCGGCGAAGTTTGCGAATAATGGTGCTTATCCGGTCGATATGTCCTTAATAGCCAAAGCGCGGAAATACGGCCCGGATTATATCTACGCACTACTTACAGGATATGCAGAAGCGCCAGCCGAAAAAGAGTTATTGCCTGGTCAACATTACAACAAGTACATGGCCGGAAATATTATAGCGATGGCTGCGCCTCTATCTGATGGTTTGGTGGCTTACGAAGACGGATCAGCGACAACGGTGTCACAATATGCCAAGGATGTGTCTGAATTCCTGATGTGGGCGGCAGAACCAAAGCTGGAAGACCGCAAACAGACGGGTGTGAAGGTTATTTTATTCCTGCTGGCTTTCTTTGGTGTGATGATCGCCGTGAAGAAGAAAATCTGGTCTGATCAGCACTAAAACCCAACGCTCTACGTTAACCTGCTGTTCACGAATATTACCGTAAAATTATTATGGGTATTCGGATAATAAGGTTATAGCGTATGAAAAAAGAACTGACGCCACGTCAGCTTATTCTTAAGTCCAGATTTTATCGTTTTTTCGGTCTGATTTTTGCCGCCGTGGGTCTGTTTATTTTTATCTTTATTTTTGCCTACAGCTTTAAAGGTGATGTGTTTTTGGCAACGAAAGAGCCAATGGCGATTATGATCGTCATTATTCCATTCTTGCCGGCCTGCATTCTGTCGTGGATTGGCGGATTGGCCGAGAAGAAGGCCATTACGATGCTTGAAAAAACAGCCAATAGTTCTTAATCTTGCCGTATGAAAAATTCGGCTCCTGATGTTTTACAGTTCTGGTTTGAAGACAGCCAACCTCAGCAGTGGTTTCAGGTAAGCCCCGAGTTTGATGCGCAAATCAAAGAGCGCTTTGAAGATCAATATAATCTGGCCGCTGAAGGACTGTGCGATGATTGGAAAAACGGGCCTGACGGGTGCTTGGCGCTTTGCCTTTTGTTGGATCAGTTTCCGCGCAATATGTTTCGCGATACGCCCAAGGCATTTGCAACGGATAAGCAGGCTTTATTGATTGCCAAGCATGCTATTGCCAAAGGTTTTGATCAGGTTTTGCAGCCCATTAAACGCCGTTTTATCTATCTGCCCTATGAGCATAGTGAAAACATCAATGACCAACGGACCTGTGTTGAGTTGTTTGAAAAGATGCAGGACGAAGATCCGTTGGGATATGAGTATGCGGTCAAGCATTTGAAAGTCATTGAAAAATTCAATCGTTTCCCGCATAGAAATGCGGTTTTGGGGCGAGACAACACCGAAGAAGAAGAAGAGTATTTGGCTCAACCCGGCGCAGGTTTTTAATTTTTATAGCAACTTTCAAACCGATTCGTTTCGAAAAACACTTATTTTTCATGTGTATAAGCTCCTGATAACACTTT
>JBCCLQ010000133.1:0-4918 GCA_039026795.1 Pseudomonadota bacterium | reverse complement strand
TTTCCACAGTCAGAAAAATCAAAAATCCCGCCTAAATCAATTTTTTTATCTGAATTCATGACCATTATTATACATAATATAAAATATATTGCAACAAATCGTTGGAAACGTCCATTCAGTCTACCTTTCAGAAAATTGCAACATCGTTGCAACATTCTGTCACAATTTTTGCAACATGGTCATAATCTGATCTGTAAGCTATTGAAATATCAAGACCCAAAGTAGACTTAAGAGATTTTAAGTCCGCAGCGTCTACCAATTCCGCCACGGGCCCTCTTTTTGCCCCTGAGTTCGTCATTGCGTCGCTCATGTACGTCTATGTACATTTCGCTCCTTATTCCTGCTCAGGAACAAAAATCCCCTATCAAGGGAATGGTTATCAGTAATTGGTAAAAAGGCGGATTTCAAGAGGCTTTGACAAAATCATGCACTGGCTTACATTACGGTGTCTATGAGCGACAATCCGATAGAGCGCGGAGCGAAGATTATCAAGGCGTTTGCGGCGAAATTGCCGGAGACGCCGGGCGTCTATCGCATGATCAATGAAAAGGGCGATATTCTCTATGTCGGCAAGGCTAAGGCGCTGAAGCGGCGGGTGATGTCATACACCAATATCAACCGCCATCCCGAGCGTTTGAAGCGGATGGTGGCGGAAACCGCGAAGATGGAAGTGGTGAATACGCAGACAGAGGTCGAGGCGCTGTTGCTCGAATCCAATCTGATTAAAAAGCTGAAGCCGCGATATAATATCCTGCTGCGGGATGATAAGTCGTTTCCTTATATCCTCATCACTGATGGGCATGATTTCCCGCGCATTATCAAGCATCGTGGCGCGCGTAAGATTAAAGGCGAGTATTTCGGGCCTTTTGCCTCTGCTGGTGCTGTCAACCGAACGATCGCGGCGATGCAACGCGCTTTTTTATTGCGGAACTGCACAGATAGTTATTTCGCGCAAAGATCGCGCCCGTGCCTACAATATCATATCAAGCGATGCACGGCGCCGTGTGTTGATAAAGTGAACATTGAAGATTATGCAGGGCAGGTAGAAGAAGCGCGTGCGTTTTTATCCGGGCAATCACGAGAAGTGCAGGACAAGATGGCCGCGAAAATGCAAGAAGCTTCAGCCGCGCAGGATTATGAAGGTGCGGCAAAATATCGTGACCGGATTAAAGCCATGACGGCCATTCAGGCGCGACAGGATATCAATGTGTCGGGTTTGAAAGATGCAGATGTGATCGGACTTGTGCGAAAAGAAGGCAAGTCTTGTGTGCAGGTTTTCTTTTTTCGCGGAGGGCAAAACTTTGGTAACCGTGCTTACTATCCACGCCATCAGGTGGAAGAAGATGATGCGGCCATCTTAGGCGCTTTTCTGGCGCAGTTTTATGAAACGAAACCAGTGCCGGGCGACGTCATTATCTCTCATATCCCCGAAGGTAAAGAATTGTTAGAAGAGGCGTTAGGACAGCGTGCCAATCGTAAGGTCAAAATTTCTAAACCTGTTCGTGCTAAGCGCAAGCGCCTTATCGACTTCGTGATTAAAAATGCCGAAGGGGCGCTGGAACGACATTTACTGGAACGCTCAAGTGAAGCTAAGTTTTTGGAAGGTGTGGCCGAACTGTTTGATATGGATGAACCGCCCAAACGGATCGAAGTATACGATAATTCCCACATATCCGGCACGAATATGGTTGGTGGAATGATTGTTGCAGGTGCGGAAGGGTTTAACAAAAACGCTTATCGCAAGTTTAATATTAAAACAGCGGATGAGGGCGATGATTACGGCATGATGCGTGAGGTTTTAACACGTCGTTTTACCCGCGCCTTAAAAGAAGATGTCGATAAAGATGGTGAGGATTGGCCTAATTTATTATTGATTGATGGGGGTAAGGGACAGTTTGGTGTTGTGCGTGATGTTCTCGAAGAATTGGGTGTTCTGGATGATGTGACATTGGTGGCGATTGCCAAGGGTGTGGATCGGAATGCAGGACGCGAGCAATTTTTTGTGGAAGGTAAAAAGCCGTTTCAATTGCCGATCAATGATCCTATTTTACATTACCTGCAACGCTTGAGAGATGAGGCGCATCGGTTTGCGATTGGAGCGCATCGCACACGCCGTAAAAATGATCAGGTGAAGTCACCACTTGATGGGATATCAGGTATCGGGGCGAAACGTAAAAGATCACTGCTTCTTCATTTCGGATCAGGAAAAGAAGTGATGAATGCAAGTGTAGAAGACCTGCATAACGTAGATGGTATTTCAAAAGAGCTGGCGCAGAAAATTTACGACTACTTCCATGAAAAATAAGCAGAATTTGCTTTATTTTCTATAATAAAATATGTTTTGGAGTATGAGTAATGCTGATATTCATAGTCCTTTTGGTCAAGCCGGGTTGAGCCCGCGTCAATATTTGGATGCTTTTCTGGATGTGGTCGAGAAAAATTCTATCCGCGGATCGGATTTAATCTATCCTCAATACAGCAAACCAAAAATAGATTGGGATGCCTACAGAACGGCAATCACCGAACAATTTGATAAAGAGAGCCCCCAGACAATTGAGGAGGTTGTTCCAATCTTGAAAGATGCTTTAGAGCTTCTGGGAGATGGTCATAGCTTTTGGTCAGGTTTTGAAAATTATGATGAAGAAACCAAATTGACGCCGCACCCTGTTCCATATGGGAAGCTTATTCGCGGTGATATCGGTTATTTACACTTACCTAGGGAAACGCCAGATAGTCCAGAGCATGCTCGCGTACTATCACATACGTTGCGTGCAGAGCTGGAGCGTTTAGATGCAAGAAGTTTAAAAGGATGGGTGATTGATCTACGATCTCACACTGGTGGTGGTATTTTTGGTTCTTTATCGGCACTTTTGCCTCTGATCAAAGATTATGGCGTAACGGGGCACTTTGTACCTGTAGAGAGAGACTCTTGGAACGTTAGCCTTGAAAACTTTCACAAAGAATTTGAGCATGACGATTATGCTTTACGCAATAGACGTGTTCCGATTGCAGTGTTGCAAGGTGATTATACCTGCAGCGCTGGAGAAGCTATGGCCATTTCCTTTCGTGGTTTACCACATGCAAAAAGTTTTGGAACTGAAAGCGCTGGTATGACAACCGGTAACAGTGCTTTTGAGATGCCTGACGGGCAGGTGGTAGCTCTTGCAACTTGCGTGATGGCAGACCGAACAGGGCATGTTTATGGAGGTAAAATAACGCCGGATTATTTGATACCCAGCACTGCCAAGCCGGTATTCCATGACAGTGAGGAATTCTACGGTTTTAACAATGCATATGATATCGCATCAGATCATACTTTTATGGGTGCAACACAATGGTGCCGTCAGCAAGGCAGACGATCGATCATCAACGAGCCTGTTATATAATTATTTCCATGAGAAATAGCGGCGCGGTAGGCACGCCAGAGTGTCACGGCTTTTTTGCGCGAAGGCTGCGACGTCGTCTTTAAAAATGAAAGCTGTCACTGCGCTTAAAGCCAAAACAGTTGCGAAAATTGCCAGTGACATTACATCACCGCTTGTTGTGGCGTGAATAGCCTGTTCGCTCGGCTCAATAGCGTTGAGTTGATATGAAATAGCCAGCATATCAGCGTCGCTGAGGCTGTCTAAATTGTCCGGTAATGCTTGTAAATCGACTGTCATCATGACCTCCCTAGTATATCCGTGTAATTATGTAAATACAAATTTGTCCCTATAAAGACATTTGCAACAGACATGCCAAAAATAGCCATTTATTTTCAATGGGTTACAGAGGTTGTGTTTTTGCTTACGGAAAAAAGATCGAGTGTAAGCAGGCAATAAATTCGATATCTACGTTGTTTTTACCCAAATCAATGCACAGAGAATGATGAGGGCAGAGATCCAGATCACATTATGTAGGATAATGGCGTTTTTGGATTTCTTTTCTTCGTACCATGTACGCGGGCGGATACCCTTCATATAAAAGACGGTTTGAGCCGCCAGATTAACGCTTACGATGTTGGCGGCCAGTAAAAGAGCGGCACCATAGGCCAGATCAAAACGAAACTCGCCGATCATGAGACCCAAGGCAACCGCAGGCGGCATCAGAGCCACCGCGACCATAACCCCGACAAGGGCGCTGGATACTCCGGCCGTGATAGACAACACCGCCGCAGCACCGGACGCGAGAGCGAGAATAATGCCAGCAAAGTTTACGCCTGTGCGATCCATGAGTTCGGAGCTTGTTGTCACGGAGTCAACAGGTATAAGGAGGCCAGCGATAATGCTGATGAGCAATGTTAGGCCCAGACCTGCTGCATTGGTTTTGATTGCGTTAAAAATAAGATCGCGATCACCGAGCGTTGTACCGAAAGCAAGGGCAAGGTTGGGACCAAGTAAGGGTGCAATCACCATAGCACCAATGATTACGGCAACATTGCTTTCGATCAAACCGATCCCCGCCACAACAGCGGACAGGAAGACCATGAGCAGGAAGTCAAAGTTTAGACGCGCGCCTGCTTCCATATCATTCAGCAATTCTTCGCGGGTGATGGAACCGCCCATGATTTTGGGTTTGCCGTTTTCCTTTTTTGGTTTTTCGTCTGTGTTTTCAGTTTTCGGAATTGTCGCTTCGACAGGAATAAGAATAATGCGCCAGTCATCTTCCTTGCTTACAGCGCGTTGAAGGGCGTCCAAAAGGTCTTGTTGGTTATCGACATTGACCAAAATGCGGGATGTGAAGCGTTCATCCTTTTTGCCAGGCAGCCAGCTCTTCCTATTCGATTGCCAACAGTCGATAGCATTATATTGTTCCGCCAATGTCTCGATTTTATCGGATGCTTTTTCGGGAGCGGAAATTTCTATTATTCTCAAAGACATATAAAGCAGACCTCAGCGTTTCATAAAGGAGCGTGTATTTTCTGATCCGAATTAAAAGC
>JBCCLQ010000132.1:0-5031 GCA_039026795.1 Pseudomonadota bacterium | reverse complement strand
CGGCGTTATATGCATACCGGTCGGATTATGGGGGAAATTAAAATACGCCGAAGCCACTTTTTTGCCGTTGGATTGAATAATATCCGCAATTTCATCCGCCATGCCTTTGCGTTGAATTTTATATTCAACAATTTCCAAACGCTCGTCTTCCAACTTTTCATCTACCATCGGCCAGCGTGTATCGGGTAAGATCATAATCGCGTCAGGATCATTTTTCAGCGCAGCCACTTTCATCGCATGACCTAAACCTTCGCGACCTAATTGTTGGATAAGAAAAGTTATTGCAGCAGTTGCCGGAATCCCCATAAAACGCTCAACCCACGCGGCAGCAGATTCACGTAATTCCATTTCACCACCGGGTGCGGAGTTGTATTTACAAGATGTCTTCAGATCCGCCTTTAAAAGATCACCGATTTTCCCGCTCGGGTCATCCACCTCGCGCCCCTGACCCAAATTAATAGAATCAGGTAGGGCGTTAAAAAACTGAACAGCAGCCGCAGTCGGGCTCAACTCTCTTTTCAGGGCTTCGTAACTCATCATATCTCTCCTTGAATTGCGCCTAACAACCTACTCTTTTTTCGCATGTGATCAATAAAAAAGCGGCCCGAAAGCCGCTTATAAAAAATGGGCTTAGCGTGAATTATAAAACATCCATCAACTTGCCCATTAACTTTTTGCCTTTTGCGCTTAGGAAAAGCTCCTTACGACGACGATCATCTTTTGCGGACTTCACTAGCACCAGACCATAGGGCTTACCCATACGACGGTAATTGGATAGCGCACCGATTGTCCGTGACATAACTGACATGGAAATGCCCGTACGCTCTGAAATATCTTTTAAAGAACAACCTTCATCCAGCGCAATGTGCGCAAAAACAGACGCCCATTGAATCGGGAACTCAGTATCCACGGTCGCAAGGGCATCCAGAATTTTATTAAATTTGTTTAGCTTCTTCGCTTGTGCAGGTGTCGTCATTGGCCGCATCCTCACTCTTATGTTGCAACGGGGTCCAATCCCCTGATGTATATATAATCTGAGTATATGGCATATCTACAACTATTTCGCAATGGTGTCTTGTCGTTTTATAGACAGGTTTTGCACCGAATTCTGGATTGATCTCGAATGACAATCCTCTGATTTTTCCCAATTTAATATAACGTATCATAACAATAGTCCTTCCTTAGAATTTATGCAGCGCGTGCATGTGATTTATAAGATGTCATGTTCTCCAGGTATTTTTTCAAAGCTGCTCTAAAATCCCTGCGAATGACCCAATATAATTTTACGGCATGCTCAGCTTGTTGACGCAATAACATACCCTCGATACTTCCGTATAAAAGTTCAACGACATCTGTTTGCGCGTCATAATCACGCAACCAGTCTTTATAGAGTTTGATAGCCAGACGGCATCGCATTTTATAAATATTTTCAAACTCCGACATGTGTTTGATATCCAGTGTTTGAAGATTGGCATCAATCAACAATCCACGCGCGTGATTCCAATCACACGTATTGTTTTGGTACAAAGGCGTCATAGTTCTCTCCACACAACTATAAATTTACTTATGGTTGTGTTTTTTATTCTCAATTTCTTAATAAAACGTTAACGGATGACTTATCTCTAGGGCCCAAATCAGAAATACTATTGATTACAGAACGATAGATGCCATCATAATTATGTCTGTCGTGACATTGCGCTCCGATCAAAACATGATTACCGATCATAATGATCGTATCCTTTAACCCACTTATCTTTACAGGCGATTGATCAAAACGGCATTCCATCTCCCCATAATGATGGTAAACACATCCTTTTAAGGATCGAATGTTTAAAAAATCCTGATTTAAAAAACTGGGACAGGAAAATTGTGAAGAAGAGAGATCAACACTACTCATAATTGTATCATGAAAATATGCACCTCGAAAATCACAAGAAGTGGCAACACTATTCGCTAAGCATGTGTCATTCAATTTTGCCAATCGCAAATCGGCCTTATGAAGATAGGCATCACTCATATCAGCACCACTTAAATCAGCACCCCAAAAGCAGGATCCCGATAATTGGGCACCATCCAAGGCTGCACCGCGTAAATCAGCGCCCCTTAAATCGGCATATGATAAATTGATGTTGTCTTTGACGGCCTGCTCTAATGTTCTTTTTATAGTTTGATACGGCCCTTCATATAACACACCCCCATCGCGCAATGATAAAATCTGCATTGGGGATTTCCTTTTTAAATATAGTGTTTGTTACCAACTTTATTTATATAAGTTGGCATGAAACGACTTTGCAAATTATTTAGGAAATTACCTACTCACGTATGAGAACGGCTGTAAAAAATCCATCCGTATTGTGATCTGCAGGCGTTAAGCGTAAATAAGGGCCTTCACAAGAGAAATCGCCATATGCCCAGTTTTCTGCTAAATTCAAAACACTATACTCTGAATGATCGGCTAAAAACTTCTCAACCTGCTCTTCATTTTCTTCACGGAATAATGAACAGGTTGCATAAACCAGTTTTCCCCCGGGTTTCACTTTGTCGGCCACACGACTTAAAATATCAGCCTGCATCTCTTTGATCTCATCAAGTGACGGACCATATTGCTTCCATCGCAAGTCCGGATTACGACGCCACGTCCCTGATGACGAACAGGGTGCATCCACCAATACAACATCTATCGCTCCTTTTTGACGTCGTAGCCATTTCTTGTTTTTGTCATCGGCCAGTGAGCGCAATTCCACATTGTGAATACCGGCTTTGCGAAAACGTGAACGTCCCTTCTCCAAACGCCGTGTATCAATATCCATCGCAACGATATTGCCCTTATTCTCCATCATAGCAGCCAGACCCAGTGTTTTCCCACCCGCTCCTGCACAATAATCCAGAATACGCATCCCGGGCTTAACATCACAAGCAAGCGCGATCAGTTGCGATCCTTCATCCTGAATTTCAACCAGTCCTTTGGAAAAGGCTTTGGTCGCGCTCATAAATGCCTTACCCTCAACCCGTAAACCAAAAGGTGAATAAGGCGTTTCATGTGTTGTCACTTCTTGCGCGGCTAACATCTCTTTTGCTTTTTGCCGAGATCCCTTTACAGTATTCACACGTAAATCCAGCGAAGCACCTTCCGTCATCGCGCGCATCTGCCGTTCAAAATCATCACCAAACAACCCACGCAATTTCTCTTCTGCCCACTCCGGACACTCGACTTCCGCAGAAACAGGCATCGACGCATGATCTGTCAGCTTCCCGCTCCACTCTTTTTCTTCATCCGTTAAAGGCTGCGGCGCATGTTTATCACCGGTAAATAAGTTGGTCATGTCTTCACCATGCCAGGACAAATCGGCAATCACAAAATTCCGCGGCGTGGTCAGCTGACCCGATTGTTCAATCAACCATTTCAGGCGCGCATAATGCCTAATAATCCGATACACACGCTCCACAATCGCCGCGCGATCCTTGGATCCAATATAGCGCCTGTGATGCATGTAATCCCGAATGGTGTTGTCCATCGGGATCAGGCTTTCTGCGATTTTATCCAAAATCTCTATCGCGGTTTGAATACGGGATGCGGCTTTCATACCTGAAGTGTCTATCGGTTTAAGCCTCTAAAATCAAAGAGAAATATTTTTTTGAAACTTTTTTGAAATCCTGACGAACTGATAGGCATAACCAAACACACAAACAAGGACGATAAAACAATGAAACACTACCGCATCGAAGCAGCCTCTTACTACGCCCGTCAGGATATGGACATACTGGCCAACGAAATTATGGTCATGCAAGGCATTGAGAATTTAAAATTCGCGCAAGACAATTAAAATCGGGATTTACTCAAAACCAGATAAGCACCCAAAGCCAGAACGCCTATACCTACTAACTTTTGGAATGTAATCGGCTTTGGCTCGGGCATTAGAATTCCATAATGATCGAGCAAGGTTGCGCCTATCAATTGCCCCGCAATGAATAAAGCAACCATCGCCATCATACCCAAATGCGGCACGACCGTAATGGATGTAATAACAAATACGGCGCCCATGACGCCCCCCAAAAACATCCACCATTGCAATTGGTCCGTTTGCACTTCGGGAATTTTAATACGCATGATCACCATAAAAATCATGATCGCGATTGTACCAACGACAAAAGACACCAGCGCTGCCCATACAGGCCCGCCAACAAACTGGCCCAGTTTTGCATTCACCAGCGCTTGAGCGGCAATCATAATACCAGCGGCCAGCGCCCAAAACGGATATATCAATTGAGACATGTTTGCTCCTATCTACCCATCCATTAAAACAGAACTATCACGCCAGCCATAGCATAATTCTTTCACTTTTGATGGGCCGACCTCAATCATGCGCTTGCCGATCCGCTGCCCACGCAAATGATCATAAAATCCGCGCGCATTGGTGTTTCCATCCAAAACCCAAAGACACAGTGACTTCAGTTTTTGGTTTTTTAAATCCTCTACTGCTTTTTGTAACAAAGCCTTCCCGACACCCTGCCGCCAAAAATCGGGATGCACGTGAATGCCGAATATTTCTGCTGCATATAGCGGGCGCAATCGCGATGTGCCCGGGGGCGGGGTGCGTAGACGACCGTAACTGATCATCCCTGCGGGTTGATTATCGACATGCGCAATAAACTGGTTTGCATCTTCGGCGGCCATGAACTTGCGCCATTTTTCTTCATATTCCTCGAATGTTTTCGCCGCTAAGAAATCGTTATCAACCACATAGGCATAGGCTTTTTGTTTTGCGGGTACATGAATGCGCGCGATCGCCGGAATATCCTCTGTCGTTGCAGGGCGTATAGTTATCTGTGTCATTTCGAACTCCCTAAATTTTTTAGGGTTGAGAAATCTCCCAAAGATAAACTCAAATCGGCCCAATAGGGATTTAGAGTTTCAACAAGCTTATTTTTCTTTTCGCGCCGCCATTTTTTAATTTCTTTTTCACGCCGAATAGCATCCTCAATTAACATTGCCTGTTCGTAGTAAACGAGCTTTTTGATGTTATATTTTTT
>JBCCLQ010000131.1:0-5045 GCA_039026795.1 Pseudomonadota bacterium | reverse complement strand
CTGCTTCTGCTTCTGCTTCTAGTTCTCTCAATCTTCTTGTTAAAAGTTCCTCGATAAAAGAGTTGATGTCGTCTTCAGATGCAGTAAAACATTCCATAATAACTTTTCGATCAAAAGTTCGACCGTTTTCATCATTTCTTACATAGAAATTACAGCAGGCTTGTACGCGTTTTGGTTCAGTCCAGCCGAGTTTTTTTGCCATAAATACTGAAAATAAGTTAATATCTTGGTTGGATTTAAGTATACTGTCGCTCATGTAAATTTTTTATGAAAAATTTATGGTTTTGTCAATTTAATTATTACAATTTTTTGAGTTCATAGAGAATATCCAGCGCTTCGCGGGGGGTGAGGGTGTCGGGGTCTATGGTAACCATGCGTTCTTCGAGCTCGGAAGGCTGGGTCTCAGGCTGGCCTTGAGCGGTGAAGAGGGGCAGATCGTCGGCGAGTTTGGTTAAGCTGGCTGAGTGCTCGCCCTTTTGAAGAAGATCAAGAACGGCTTGCGCGCGGTCGATCACGTTTTGTGGAAGTCCTGCGAGTTTTGCGACATGAATACCGTAGGAGCGATCTGCCGTGCCTTCCTTCACCGAATGCAGGAACACGACATCGCCTTTCCATTCTTTGACCTGCATCGAATGGGTGGAGAGAGCGGGGAGTTTTTCTTTGAGCGAAGTCAGTTCGTGATAATGGGTGGCGAACAGGCCGCGACAGGCGGAGATTTCGTGCAAATGTTCAACGCAGGCCCAGGCGATGGACAGGCCATCAAAGGTCGCAGTGCCGCGTCCGATTTCATCGAGTATCACAAGCGAGCGGTTGGTGGCTTGGTTCAAGATGGTCGCGGTTTCAACCATTTCAACCATAAAGGTGGAACGACCGCGCGCAAGATCATCTGCAGCGCCTACACGGGAGAAGCAGCGATCCACCAGACCGATATGGGCGGACTCGGCCGGAACGAAAGAGCCGATTTGCGCGAGGATTGTGATGAGCGCGTTTTGGCGTAAGAAGGTCGATTTACCCGCCATGTTGGGACCGGTCAAAAGCCAGAGGCGTTGATTGTCCGATAAATTACAGTTGTTTGGCACAAAGCTTTCATTTTGTTTTTTAAGGGCGTGCTCGACAACCGGATGGCGACCGCCAACGATATCAAAGCTCAGGCTATCATCAATTTTTGGACGGGTGTAATTTTCGGATATCGCCAATTCAGCGAGTGCTGAAAAGACATCAAGCGAGGCTAGTCCGCGTGCGATTATTCCAATATTTTCTGAAGATTCATTGACGTTCTCACAAAACTGGGCGAAGAAATCGAGTTCCATAGCCACAGATTTTTCGGCTGCCGAGGCAATGTCCCGTTCCAGTTCGGATAGTTCCGCCGTTGTGAAACGGACATTGTTGGCCAAGGTCTGGCGGTGAATGAATGGGTTATCGTTTTCACCATCTTTGACCATCAGCTTGTCGGCGTGCCGAGCGGTAACGTCGATAAAGTAGCCGAGGACGTTATTGTAAGCGATTTTGAGGGTATCGATCCCTGTGAGTTTTTTGTATTTGGTTTGCAGTTCGGCAATCGTACGCTTGCTGTTATCCCGTAAAGTTTTGAGATCATCGAGTTTGGCGGAATAGCCAGTGCGGATAAAGCCGCCATCGCGTTCCAGAGTCGGGAGGTCGTCATTTAAAGCTTTTGAGAGTAAATCCTTGAGCGCTTGAATATTGTTGTTTTGTGCCAACGCATTGGCGAGTACTTTTAAAGCGGTATTGTCATCAAACGGATTGAGATGAACGCGTATAGTTTCAGCCTGAGCGAGGCCATCACGGATCATGCCCAAATCACGTGGGCCGCCGCGCCCGACTGCGATACGGGCAAGGGCGCGTTCCATATCAGGCACGCTTTTCAGCATATCGCGCATGGCGGCGCGTAGGTCACGGTTATCAGCGAAAGCAGAGACACTGTCTTGGCGTTCATGGATAATGCCAAGATTGGTGGACGGGCTGGCGAGTAAAGTTTGAAGCGCGCGTGCGCCTGCGCCTGTGATGGTACGGTCGATGGTATCCAACAGAGAGCCTGTGCGTTCGCCGGATAAGGTGCGGATGAGTTCGAGGTTTTGGCGGGTCGAGGCATCGATTTCCATGACATCGGACGATGCGATTTGTTTGAGCGGCATGAGGCGCGGCATTTTGCCTTTTTGTGTGCGGTTCACATAGTCGATCAGGGCGCCAGCCGATGCGATTTCCGCGCGGGAGAAGGCACCGAAGGATTCCAAAGTGCCCACGCCGAATGTGCTCTCCAGTCTCTTTTGCGCGTTCTGGGAGTCGAAGAGGGACGCAGGTTGTGTGGATGCGTTTTCAAAATTCAGGCCTGCGAGTTTATCAGATAGTAACAATTCAGACGGATTCACGCGGGCTACTGCGGCGGTGAGGTTGTCTTTTTTAATTGGCTGAACGGCGAAATCGCCGGTCGAGACTTCGAGCCAGGCGAGGCCATATTGTCCGCCAACTTCCGTGAGGGCTGCGAGGTAATTGTTTTCGCGTGCATCCAGTAACGTATCTTCGGTCAATGTGCCTTGGGTGACGACGCGCACGACATCGCGGTTCACAAGGGCTTTGGAAGCGGGTTTGCCTTCAGCCTTGGCACGTTCCTTGGCTTGAGCGGGTGTTTCGATTTGTTCACAAATCGCGACCTTGAAACCCGAGCGGATCAGTTTTTCCAAATAAGGTTCGTAGGAATGGTAAGGGACTCCGCACATGGCAATATCGCCGCCTTGGGATTTACCACGCTTGGTGAGGGTGATGTCTAGGGTTTCGGAGGCTTTAATCGCATCGTCATAAAACAGCTCGTAAAAATCACCCATGCGGTAGAAGAGGAGGGTGTCGGGGTATTGCTCCTTCAACGCATGATATTGCGCCATCATCGGCGTGTGGCCGTCAGCGATGAAATCATCTGCGGTTTTTAGGGCAGTTTGTGACATAGGTTATTTTTAAACCACGAAGGCACGAAGATCACGAAGAATTTCCGAAATATTCACGTCATTGCGAGCATAGCGAAGCAATCCATGGATTGCCACGTCGAAGCATAGCTTCTCCTCGCAATGACGGTTTAGGTTAAGGTCCAGCGATCTTCTTTTTCACCTACGGAGTAACGAATTTCTTTACTGCTGCTGCATAGTTCTCTGACTCTGTCTTGTGTGAGGTTACACCAACTTGAAATAGCTTTTGTACTCCTAAACTTGTCTTCAGATGTATTCGTTTTAAGCCAGTTAAGAATTTTCTGCGTATCTTGATGGTCAAAGAATTTTCTCGCTAAAAAATTTGCAACAGCAATGCCTATTCCTGCAAAAAAACCGCCCAAGGAACCAATAAGAATTCCAGTAGCTAGTGTAGGTTCACACATTCTTAACCAGTCCCTGTAGAGCCGAATCCGCCGGCACCGCGTTCGGTTTCATCGAGGTCTTCTACGACGGACCATTCGATATGTTCGAATTTGGCGATGACCATTTGGGCAATGCGCATGCCGCGTTCGATTGTGAAGTTTTCGTTTCCTAAGTTCGCGAGGATGACTTTGATTTCACCGCGATAGTCTGCGTCCACTGTGCCAGGTGTGTTCAAAACCGTGACACCATTTTTAATTGCCAAGCCTGAGCGTGGGCGGATTTGTGCTTCAAAACCCGCAGGCAAAGCTATGGATAATCCCGTTGGGATCAGTGCGCGTTCGCCTGGTGCGAGTTCGATGGCTTCTTCAATCGCGGCCGATAAATCCATGCCGGCTGATTGGTCGGTCTCATAAGCAGGGAGTTTGAGGCCAACGGCGTGGTCGAGAGGTTTTAATTCAACTTTGATCTGGCTCATTCGGCAGCATCCTTAACGGTTTGAGTGTTTAGTTCCTGTATTATGCGGGTTAGCAGTTTTTGTGCAACTGCGGATTTAGTCAAGCTGCCCCAATCTTCATGTGTATCGTGTGTAATGCAGTGAATGTGAGTTTCATCACGGCCAAATATTTTGCCGTTCGAAACATCATTGGCGAGGATAAGGTCGCAGCCCTTTTTTTCGATTTTGACGCGGGCGTTATCAAGCAGGTTTTCAGTTTCAGCAGCAAAGCCGACAACAATTTGTGGTCGGTTTTGGGATTGTGAGAGCGTCGCGAGAATGTCGGGGTTTTCGGTGAGCTCTAACGTCGGGACTTCGCCTGATTTTTTGATTTTGTTTGCGGCTGTTTCTTTTGCGCGCCAATCGGAGACTGCGGCGGCACAGACAGCGATGTCGGCCTTTACATTTTTCGCGGCGTTGAGCATGTCTTCTGCGGTTTGAACATGAATGGTTTTGACGCCGATAGGATCATCGATAGAAACAGGTCCTGTGATGAGTGTCACATCCGCACCGGCATCGGCCAGAGCTTGAGCAATCGCGTGTCCTTGTTTGCCCGAAGAGCGATTGCCGATAAAGCGCACGGGATCAATCGGTTCATGGGTCGGGCCGCTGGTGACGAGCGCTTTGAAGCCTCTGAGTGCGTTTTGTGATTGTACAAAATCGATCAGCGTTTGTGTGATGTCTTCGGGTTCGATCATACGGCCCAAGCCTGTTTCGCCGCAGGCCATGAGACCATCATCAGGCCCGATAAAATGCACGCCGCGTTGTTTCAACGTCTCAACATTGTCTTGTGTGGCTGCGTTGTTCCACATCTCCACATTCATTGCGGGTGCAATGAAAACGGGTTTGCTGTTGTTCGCCAGCAAGGTTGCTTCGGCGAGATCTTCCCCAAAACCGCGCACCATCCGTGCCATGAAATTGGCCGTGGCAGCCACAACCAATACCATATCAGCCTGACGGGTCAGTTCGATATGTTCTATGCTCGCACCGTCTTCGGTTTGACCTGCCTTCCACAAATCAAAAGCAACGGCGTTTCCGGAAGCGGATTCAAGCTCTTCGAGTGTCACGAATTCCTGTGCGGATTGGGTGGCTACGCATTGCACATGCGCGCCCTGATCAACCAATAAACGGGCGAGCGCAGGGGCTTTCTGAGCAGCGATGCTGCCCGTCACGATCATAAGAATGTTTTTTTT
>JBCCLQ010000130.1:0-5107 GCA_039026795.1 Pseudomonadota bacterium | reverse complement strand
GCCTGTGGTCCTTGTTCCAAGGGTGGATTTTTGACAACAAACCCGCCTTTTGCTCCCATGGGCACAATAACTGCGTTTTTAACCATTTGCGCCTTCATTAAGCCCAGAACTTCAGTTCTAAAATCTTCATGACGGTCTGACCAACGAATACCCCCGCGTGCAATGATATCGCCGCGCAGATGAATACCTTCAACGTAAGGGGAGTGTACAAAAATTTCACGATATGGTTTCGGTTCAGGCAACTCCTCAATCTGTTTACTATCCATTTTTAGAGAGATATGCGATTTTGGATTGCCGTTTTTATCGCTTTGATAAAAATTAGTGCGTAATGTAGCACGCACTAAGCGTGTAAAGCTGCGTAAGATTCTATCAAAATCGAGCGAACTAACTTTCTCCATGAGGTGGTCAATTTCTGCAACAGATTCAGCCTTATTTTTCTTTTTCTGTTTTTGTGGATTCAACAGATTT
Organism: Pseudomonadota bacterium; assembly: GCA_039026795.1. Lineage (GTDB taxonomy): Bacteria > Pseudomonadota > Alphaproteobacteria > Micavibrionales > Micavibrionaceae > JAUHXT01. The sequence goes on along the minus strand of JBCCLQ010000130.1, from coordinate 4,639 downwards.
TCGAATAAACTCACAATAGCACTTGCGATATCCGGATGTGTCGTCAAGGCGCGTTCAATGTAACTGCGAGAAAATGGAACTCCCGTTTGCCGCATGTAACTGACATAAGCGCGTAATAAACTAATATGACGCCATGGCATTTGTGCGCGAAGTATAAGCTTATTCAGCTTATCGTCTTCCATATCCCCGCATAAAATTTTATGCAGTGCTTCTTCAAAAACCTCTTTGATGCCCTGAACAGATATTTCGTGACTCTTGTTCGGAATATCCATCAGGAAATCGTGTATCCAAATAGATTCTTCCGCTTTTGCAGGTTTAATTTCATAGGGAAGCTCTGCCAAAATTTTCAATCCCATATGCTCCAAGATAGGCAGAATATCTGACAGGATAATCGGTTCAGCAAGGTTGTAACATTTTAGTCGAACCTTATCGGCATCGCAGTTTTCAGGTTGATAGAGCTTTAAGGTTATAGATTGTGTTTTTATTACCTGTTGAATTTTCTGGATATCCTCAATGGCCTCATCAGGCGTATATCTTTCATGATAATTGACTGGAAATGCTCGTCCGAATGTTTGAATAATTTGCGCCGTTGTTTCTTCATTTTCTGGCGTTTTATCAAGCGCATTTTTTAATCTGTCAGCCCAAACACGGCCCGCTTCCATTAATTTTATTTCTAGATCGTCTTCATTAAACTTTGGAACATTTTGCAGGTGATTGATATCGATTAAAAAGATCACCCGCGATAAGGGTGAATCATCTTGTGTGACTTTAAAGTTTGTACAGCGACCGCCCAATTCTTCTTCCAGAATTTTAATAAATGTCAGGCGAAGTCTTGTGTCATATCGCTCGCGTGGTACGTAAACCAAACACGATATATAACGGCCGAACGGATCGGGGCGGGTGTACAATGCAATGCGCGGACGTTCCTGTAGTCTCAGAATACTGATCGCATGTTTGTATAACGCTTCATCGGTAATCTGAAACAACTCATCACGTGGGTATTTTTCCAAAATGTGCTTCAGTGCTTTGGAATCGTGGCTTTGTGGCGTGAATTGCGCACGATCCAAAACTGCCGCCGTTTTCATGCGCAAATACGGGATATCGATAATGCTTCGGGAATAGGTTACGGATGTGAATAATCCGATAAACATCATCTCACCAGCAACGGCACCTTTTTTATCAAATATTTTTACAGCTATGACATCCAATGGTACGCGGCGGTGGACGGTGGAGCGCTTGTTGGACTTTGATATCGTGATGGGCTGTTGGCCTTTGCGCATTTTTTGCTGTGCTTGTGTCAGGCCAGCGCGTGCTTCATTGATATAAATAGGTTTAATTTCATCACGTAACAGCCCCAGGCTTTTTCCTTTAACAGTTGAACTGATCAGTTTCCTATCTTTTTGTGCGAACTTGTACTCACGATACCCAAGCAAAGTGAAGTTGTTATCATACATATATTCCAAAAACGCTTGATACTCTTCAACCATGGCATCGGAATATTGCTTGGGGGCATGGACGAGTGTCTTTTGCGCTTCGCGTAGCTTTTCACGCATGATCAACCAGTCTTTGGTGGCGTAATCTACATCCCTTAAAACATTCCGCAGACCCATTTCCAGTTCTTCCACCTGAATATCCGTCAGAATACCATGCAACTTGATATGCATATGGCTTTCCGCATCACCTGTATTGTCTGGTGTGTTGGCTTTTGTTTCTATTTGCCCAGATTTTGATTTTTTTATTTTCAACATCGGGTGAATTAAAAAATCAATCGTGTGCTTGTGGCGTACAACTTCTGCGACTACAGAGTCGACAATAAATGCCATATCTTCCTGAACAATATCAACGATTGTAATATTTTTTGAGGTGTCTTCGCTGGGTTTGGATGGTCTTGAAAAACGAATTTCGGGCTTTCCCACTTTTCGTTTTTTACTCATCTCGAAATGTGTTTTTGCAATAACAGCACCTTCTTCGGCTTTGAGCCTTAATCGTTCATCAGCCGGAACTTTGTCATAAAAGACTTCTAGATATTGAATGAGATCTTTTGGAGCATTTTTGGGCAATGCTGTTTTTATATTCTTTAGATGCTTTGGCATAATCGATAGTGATTTCGTTGATGACTGACCAGTAAACACTAAGGGGTAATTATATCACCGACAAGACCCTTTGGGCAGGTATCGTTCGTATTTATGAGGCTTTTTTGCTATTGCAAAATGGTGAATGCTTCCATACCGAACCAAATGGCATAGGACGGCACAATAAACCAATTCATTAAACCGTTAAAAAATATTGCTTTGTCTCTCATAAAGAAAATCACAGCGGCCATGATCGCGCCGTAAAAAACAATGGAAAACCCTGTAAGGCGGAACAAATCTTTCATATCATTCATTTTTTGTTCGTCTGATATTTCCGGCAGGAAGGGCACCAGAATCAGAAAACCGATCCCGACACCAAAGGCAACGGCGGAACGGTGCAGGATTTTTCCTATTTTCTTATCGCGCTTGCGGTCTTTGTCTGGATTATTGCTCTGCATACTTTATTGCGTGGCAACACCGCTATTGTCAGACCTTAAATCTATAACAATACGTTTTTGCCCTGATTGCTTACCATTAATGACCTTAGAGTACGTCACTTCTGCATCTTTTTTCAATTGCATAATCAAACGCGTACCGCCACTGCCCAGTGTGTCTGTACGGTAAGATTGCAAAAGGGGTGAGCTCGAGAAATTTTTCTGCGTAGCCGCAGACCAGCTCGTTCCGGGCAACTCGACAATAAATATGCGCTCCGCATTATCCAGATCAAAGCTGAATGTCGGTTGTCCTGTGGCATCCATAACAATGCGTGTTTTGTCTGGATGTTCTCCAACGCGCAATCCGATTACACTTTGTCCTGGTGGCGCACTCGCAGGTTTCGGCGCATCAGGCGGATCGGGGATGGGTTGGGGGCGCGATGCAACCGGTTCGAGCTGTGTAGGTGGTTTCATCGCAGGGGGTTGGGCAGGAACTGGCTGTGGACGCTGCACAACAGGAGCGGGTGCAGGAGTTGCCGCTTCTTGTTCTAATAGCGTTTCGAGCTGTGTGATCAGTTCTTGTAAATCGCCTTCCACCGACGTCAATCGTGTGATTGCCGGAGCCATATTATCGAAGTCGTTTCGCAGGTTTTGAACGGCTCCTTCCAGGCGATCAAGGCGGTCGTCATCGCTTCTCAGCTTTTCACCAAACAAATTGGTATTCACACCTTTGGCAGGTTGCATTTGTGACAATGCGTTTCCGGGGCGGTCATTGACGACAGGCGGGGTGCTCAGTGCAGGGGCTGAGGTTTTAGTTTCTGATGGTTTGTCGTCACCAAAGGAAAAGCCGCAGGAAGACAGCAAAAGGGTACAGAGAACCATAAGGATTCCTGTACCATATCGGCCATTTATAAAATACCTACCGCGAGAAAGCGGATAAGGCGTCCAGGGTCTGGACATATAGAGATTTCCTGCGTTAGTAAGCTCGAGAGCGAACTGCCCAATTACAAGGATACGTTTGACGGAATCTCTTGTCTACACCGCAAACGTGTAAAAAGATCATTTTTCAACACGTTATCCTTTGAATATCCACCAAAATTAGGCTGTATGGGGCTTTTGTAAAAAATTGATTCTAAATGTTTTTTTATGCCTTTTTGCATTTTGTAAAACAATATTGTGGATAAAATGTACGTGCTGCCACAAAAAAACGAATCACCCGTTTTTATGGAGAACTCAAACTCTTCGTTGACATGACATGCGTAAGACTTTTCTATGAACGTCATTGTCCAACAAAAATTTTATAAAAAACGATTATGATCATTGAATCTGATAACAAAGAACTCGAAAAACATCTGAAATCTTTAGAGGCTTATTTGGTCGATCAAGGGGCTTGGTTCCATCCTCAATTGGCCTTGATTGATACAGCTGGTTCCATGTCAGTTCAGGTTGAGGGAGCACTCAATCCCGACGACGTTGTTCTAAAAGTTCCTCAAAATTTGTTTGTGTCGACAGAAGGTCTGAATGTGAGTCTCAAAGGTCATGAATTCTCTATCGATCCTGATCCGGAAAAATTAAATCCGACACAAATAGAAGTCGGCAAACGTATGATCGATATTTATAATTTAACGGACAAGGCTCAACTTCATCTCAATGAATGTCCTTGGATTTTGTATCGGGATTGTCCTGATTTGCTGGACAAACTGTCATACGCCAGAACACCAAACAAAGTTATTCAGAAAAAACAGACATACTTGCGTGGTCTTCCCGATGCCCTGAGTGACGATGATTTTACATGTTGGAGTTTCTTGCAAACACGTGTCTTGGGGCAAAAGGCAACCACTCAAACTGAAGGTGCGCAGCGCCTACAAGTTATGATGCCAATTATTGATTATTTTAACCATGATGGAACGGGTTGCCCCTTTATCATGCGTAAGGACGACAAACTTGGTAATGTCATGGATATTCAAAATAGACAGCCGTTTTTTGATCGCCGCGAATGCTGTGTATCCTACGGTACATATGATACTTTAGATACATTCCTCAGTTATGGTTTTCCCGATGTAAATGCTCCTTTCTTGCGTTCTGTGCCTGTAGATATTGACATTGAAGGGTACGGTAAGATGGAAATCAAGG
>JBCCLQ010000129.1:0-5175 GCA_039026795.1 Pseudomonadota bacterium | reverse complement strand
TTAATAATGTTACAGGCACTAATGGTAGTGACTTTTTGCTGTATCAAGGGCAATTGGGTCAATTTACTGCCACTATTACAAACCCATATTCTGGGTACTCTTTATTTATCGACGAAGAATTAAATCTGAATACAGGAAATTATGATGGCTTGGGCGGAACGGATGTTCTGATCATGTCGTCTATGGGCGATGGGCTTTTCATTAACGATGGTGCGGGCAATGCGATCCTGGCAAATATTGAAATCTTGCAGGCCGGCGCTGGCGGTGACGTCATTGTTCTGGCTGATGCAGATATTGTTTTGGATGACATTATTATTCGCGGTGCGGGTGAAAATGACATTTTATGGGGTAATGTCGGCAATGACATTATCAAGGGCGATGCCGGCAATGACATTATTGACGGTGGTCCGGGTAACGATAGCGTCGAAGGTGATGACGGCAATGACCGCGTCAGTGGTGGCGATGGTGAAGACACTGTTCTGGGTGGCGACGGCAATGACACATTGTTTGGTGATCTGGATGCTGATGTTATCAATGGCGGTGCAGGCAATGATATTCTGCACGGCGGTAACGGCGACGGATCTATCTTTACGACTGTTGATAAGGAATTCACAGACGACATTGTCTTTCCGGGTCTGATTGAAGGAACAGACATTAAGCTTTTAAAGCCGCCTGGTGATCCGTCACTGGGAATCGTGGATGGTAATCTGGACATTAATGTTCCGGATGCACAAGCTGAAATTACCTTCCGTAAAGGCTTTGCGGGTTACAACAATACACTGGGCGTTTACTCGATCGCAGATGATGGTACAATCGAAAGTGCGCGTATTCTCTGGGAAAACGTCAAAGACGCTGGCAAGGATGTCACGCACGTTATAGATCTGCCATCCGGTGAAGGCGAAATCGGTTTCTTTATCATCGCAAATGGTGATCGTAGAAATGATTATGATGGTCTGGATACGGGTGTAGAGGGAAATGTACAATTCTACTTTGATTTTGGTGGTGCAAACCAACGACTTGCAACGGTAAATGATAGTGGAACGGATATCACGGCCGTTTATGATGATGGTGTTACACAACAGGTCTTACGCGCACCGATCTATCACACAACAGATCGTGGCGGTTCTTCCGATATTAATCTTGATGGTAAAACGCACGTCTTATCAGGCCTGATGCCAGGTACAGATGGCGATACAGGCGATGTTTTGCGCATCGGTTTTGAAGACCTGCCAATGCTTGGTGATGCGGATTACGAAGACGTTTTGTTTGACTTTAATGTGATTGAACAAACGAGCGTTGTGGAAGGCGAAGTTAGTGATGACATCCTGAACGGTGGCGATGGTGATGATATTCTACACGGCGAAGGGGGGAATGATATCCTGATTGGCGGCGATGGGAATGATCAACTCTATGGCGGCTTCGGCAGTGATATTATTCTCTATGACCTTTTGGTCACCGGCGTGGATACGATTTTCGGATTTGAAACTGGTGTCGGTGGTGATGTAATTAACATCACAGACATATTGGTCGATTATGACGGAACCGATGACATTCTGGAATTTGTGAACTTGTCCGATGACTGTAACGGCAACACCGAATTATCTGTCAATGTCGATGGCGATGCAGGCGGCACGTTCGAAGCCTTGGCTATCATTGATGGTGGTATCGGAAACGACACCTTAAGCGATTTAATCAATAACGGTAACCTGGTCGTGGATCAAAGCGTCGTTATTTAACCAGAACGGTGGGAAGAAATGGTTGGGACGGGCCTGCATAGCGCGGGCCCGTTTCTTTTTTGGACTGTTGGCTTCATTAAATTTTCGCTGTTTTAAAATCATATTCGCTATATAATTCAGTTGTAATGCCGAATTCTGCTCTTGATACCTTATTCTACCCATTTCATCAGAAGATGCTGAACTGGCCCGAAGAACAGCATACAGGCCTGTTCGTGCCTGCTGAACCCTGTTCAGAATTAAACGTGCTCAGCAAAAGCAAATTTTTCCTGTGGCGGCATAGTAAAATTGCGGATGACGGTATTCGCAAAATGGATATACCGCATCCGGAAGGTAAACTTGAAAAAAACACATGTGATTTTGCCTTCTGCCTTCCGCCCAAACAAAAAGAGGAAGCGCTTTACACACTGGCTCTGGCGGCGCAGTCCTTAAAACCGGAAGGTCTGCTCGTTGCAGCCGCCTCCAACGACGCCGGTGGTAAAAGACTGGAAACATATTTCGAAGAAATGGGCATCCCTGTTCAATGTGAGTCAAAACACAAAGGACGTGTTGTCTGGGGCTTTAACACACACACCAAGCAAGACGTGATTGATCGTTATTTACATGGCGGCGATATTCGCGAAATCGAATTGGATGGTGAACGTTATATGACACAGCCCGGTTTATTCAGCTGGGATCGGATTGATGCGGGTTCTGAAATGCTGGTGGGCTGTTTGCCTGAATTAAAAGGAATCGGTGCGGATTTCGGATGTGGTTATGGATATCTGTCACGTAAGGTGCTTCAAAACAATCCTGATATTGAAACATTGTTTGTGATTGATGAAGATTATCGCGCGCTTGATATGACGGCCGAAAACGTACCGGGGGTTATTCCGATCTGGCATGACTTGCGTGAACCATCTGGTGAATTGCCTGCTTTGGATTGGATTGTCATGAACCCGCCATTTCACGCCGGTAAAAAACTGGAACCTGATTTGGGAAAATATTTCATCCGTACGGCAGCCGCATCTCTGAAGCCTGGTGGTATGCTGTATATGGTTGCCAATGCACACCTGCCGTATGAAAGCATCATGCAGCAATATTTCCGTGAACCCAAAAAGCTGATGGAAGCAAACGGTTACAAAGTTTACGGTGATGCGCGTTAAATCATCACGATTGGGTCTATAAAAAACCATATTTAGCGTGTGTGATAGGCCATGGCAGATAAAGGAACGATAGACATGAAATCACCCGAAGGTCCGTTTTTGGTTTTAGCACTTTTTATTCTGGCCCTTGGTATTGGCTATGCCGGAACAAAAATCCATGATGGTCTCACTGAATTTCGTAGCTACGATAACTATGTGACCGTAAAGGGCTTGGCCATGCGCGATGTTGAGGCTGATCTGGCTGTCTGGCCGATCGCCCATGTGGTCACGGGAGATGATCTGGCAGTGGTACAGGGCATACTGGATGACAGAACAGCTGACGTTATCGCATTTTTACAATCAAACGGTGTTGCTGAAAGTGACATCCAGAAAAAGAATATTTCTGTCGTCGATCGCCTGGCACAGTCCTATCGCCAGAATAATCCAACGCAAAATCGCTTCATACTCACTCAAACGATTATTGTCCGTTCGCTGGATATCGCCGCCGTATCCAATGCGTCTCAAAACATCGGAAAGCTCATTAAACAAGGTGTGGTTCTGGCACAAAATAACGCCCAAGGGCCGACTTATCTGTTTACAAAACTCAATGATGTCAAACCGGCGATGATAGCCGAAGCGACCAAGAATGCACGCGATGCAGCCGACCAGTTTGCCAGTGATTCAGGGCAGGATGTGGCGGGTATTCGTCGCGCCAATCAGGGATTGTTTCAAATTTTGCCGCGTGATCAAACTTATACGATCCCTGAAAGCGCTCAAAAACTCAAGACCGTGCGCGTTGTTTCCACGATTGATTTTTACCTCGAATAAGCTTACCAAGAGCGCATGACTTCTTCGGCGCTTGATACGACCAAAATCAAAGGCATCATCTGGGACCTCGACAATACGCTCTATCGCTTTGATGATGCATTTGAAAAAGCCTGTAACATTGCCTCTGCCCGTGCGGCTATAGATATGGGCGTTCAATTATCCTTGAATGAAGCGATTGTAGTTGCCGAAAGCTCCTTCGAAAAACACGGCTATAGCGGTCTTATTTTTGAACGGGAATATAATATTTGTTTTAAGGATTACCACTTCAAATATCATGATGCCATTGATGAAAAAATCATCGAAGCCAACGAGGATATGAAAGCGGAGCTTGGGCGTCTCAATTTACCGCATGTCATTTTAACAAATGCGTCGCGGCGTTGGGCGAGGCGTGTCATTGCTCACTTGGGACTCGATCCATGGTTTCCGGATGAAGCCATTATCGCGCAGGAAGATTCTGAATTTACGCCAAAGGCACGGGGGCCTCGCGGTTTTGAAATTGCTTTGGAAAAATTAGGCCTACCTTGTGGTGAAATTTTGATGGTCGATGACATGACCAAAAATTTACGAATCCCAAAGGATATGGGCTTACAAACCGCTCTCATTCATCATGGTAAAAAACATGATGCTGTGCCTGATTTTGTGGATGCGGAATTCCCAGATACGCTTGCTCTTATGCAAGCTTTTCATCATCCTGATCGTCCGTAATCTCTTCATCATCAGCGGCAGATGTGGTGCGCACCTTAAATGACATCGGGGCGTTATCGGATAATGATCCCGGGTGCAGTCCTGTCTCATTGGCGACCATGATATACACCGAATCCATATCTACCGTACCGCCGCGGCCATGATGCATCACATAATGCGCCATGGATGCGTCCATCATAATAATGGATTTATCGGGTTGGTTGCGTCTGCGCATATGGCGCGTGGTCAACATCACGATTTCTTCTAAACATTCATCGGGCATGCTCACCCCATGATGTTTTTCGTATCCGGGTTTGATGTTTTGGAGAATTTTATATGTTTCTTCATCGTTCGGAATATCCAGATGCACTTTTTGGAAACGACGATCCAACGCTTCATCTTCTTTCACGAACAATCGATATTCATCCGATGTAGTCGCACCGATGACATGTAAATCACCAACCGTTAAATATGGCTTCATCACTTCTGATAAGCCGCGATAGGCAGATCCCGTTACAGTCGGCATAATGGTGTGAATCTCATCAATAAACATGATGAATTTTGGGTAGCTCGGATCGTGATAACGCTCTGCAAATCCGCGGCAGATCGGAATAAAACGCTCCTGAAATTCCGCGGCTGTTGATGTCCCGGATGCCATGGATGCTAAATCCAACTCCATGACACGCGCATCTTTCAAATAATCAGGAACCTGACCCTGCACGACTTTTTGCGCCAATCCGACACATAATGCTGTTTTACCCACCCCGGCCGGTGCCAGATAACACACATTCTTTCGTCCTTTTTGC
>JBCCLQ010000128.1:0-5216 GCA_039026795.1 Pseudomonadota bacterium | reverse complement strand
GTTTCACAGGCCGGAGCGATTATCCGCCATCAGGGAATCGGACGTTGGTGGGATGCCGTTCCGAAAAACAGATGGCCTGACAGCCCGGAATTTGAAGAAGCCTTGCGCATGCATTGGACAAAAGATTATGGCGATCGCAGGCAGGAAATCGTTTTCATCGGCCTTAAAGATGAAATGGATGAAGCGGCGATCCGTAAAAAACTGGATGATTGTCTGGTCAAAGATTATCTGGTCGCACCCGATGTCTTCCAGAAATTAAAAGACCCGTTCCCCGGCTGGTTCCAAGAAGCCGCTTAAATCGGTAAATGGCGGACACGAAGGGATTCGAACCCTTGAGGAGCATTCACCCCAACACGCTTTCCAGGCGTGCGCCTTAAACCGCTCGGCCACGTGTCCATTATAGCAATATGAAAATTCAAATATTCTATAATTGTGGGCGGAACATAGACAAAAGCTTACTCAAGATCAAGAGCGCCTTTTCGATTGGCAATTATGATGATAGAATCGATACAGAAATATTCGCTTTCCACCTGACCAGGCACTCTTTATGAACGGAAAACTCCTACTTTTTACTTTTATCTTGCTGATCCCTGCGCTGAGCGTTTTGGGGCATGACCTCTATATGGCCTATGGCGCCGATGAAGAAAAAATAGAAAAATTGAAAGATCTGGAATTTGATCATGGTGTTTTTCATTTAAGCGATATCGGGCGCCTCTGGATCGCATACGCGCCGGATAGTCTGAATGATGTGCGCAGAAGTGTTTCTTTAAGCACATGGCAGAATTTTGTGGCGCCACTGATGGAACAAACAGCGCTCCTTGTTGCTTTGGTGCCTGTCATTTTGATGTATTTCCTTGTGGCTATATTCTGGCTTTTACGCATTGGACCTTATGCAGGCGTGAAAAACATGAAAACCAAAGCAGGCAATGATTTTAGCGTCTATGACAAGCATGAGAAAAAGGGCAAGGTCAAATACGGCCGCAAATAGCCGTTTTACGTTATACCCGATACGGCTTTCACACTATCATCAATAATTTCAAGGTCCTGTGGCCGAGATAATCTGTGATCTCCATCTTTGATCAGCAGCACCTCAACATCATCGCCTGTCATGGCATTTTTAATACGATGAGAATGTTGCCATTCCACATCTGCATCCTGCATACCCTGAACGAGACGTACGGGCATATTCATATCGATTCCGTTCGATAGCAAACGATTGCTCTGCCCATCATCAATCAAAGCCTTGCTAATCCTGTAAGGTTCATCGCTGTACTCATTCGGTACGTCTATATGTCCCTGTTCATTTAAAAGCGTACGCTGTTCTTCATTCATGCGATTGTTATACATATCATCTGTAAAATCGGGGGCGGCGGCGATACCCACATAGCCTGTGACACTATCCGGACGTGCCAAAGCCATGATAAGTCCAATCCAACCGCCCATAGAAGAGCCGACCAGCACTGATTTTTGCCCTTTCGACACATGATCCAGCACGGATAAAGCATCCTGCGCCCATTGGCTTATTGTACCATCTTCAAAATCACCGCCGGAAATGCCGTGGCCGCTGTAATCAAAGCGTAAAAAGGCCTGTTCGCGTTGTTTGGCACGATCTTCGAGGAAAACCGCCTTGGTCCCTCCCATATCCGATCGGAAACCAGGCAAAAACATAACAAGCGGAAGATCCGTGTTTTGACCTTGCGTATGTATATAGGCCAAATCTGGCAATCCATCGCGTTTCAGATATTCCGTCATTTTAGACCCCCTTTTAAAATCCTTTGCGGGCGCGTGATTATCTTTACCGTTTGATGCGCGCTATGCTAAGACATGTGTACGATATAACACCTTATGATTTCAAACTGTCATGAATAGCTCAAGTCAAAAACAACCTGTGGTCATTCAGGTTATCCCCGAACTCAGTGCCGGCGGCGCAGAGCAAGGTTGTATTGATATAGCAGCCGAGTTGGTACGATCCGGCGCGAAAGCCATCGTGGTATCCAATGGCGGTAACCGTATCCATGAATTGGCGCGCGTTGGTGCCATTCATGTGAATATGCCCGTTCATTCAAAGAACCCGGTTGTGATGTGGAACAATATTCGCCGATTAAAAAATTTAATTGCGAAATACAATGCGGATATTGTTCATGCGCGTTCCCGCGCACCTGCATGGAGTGCATATAAAGCATGCCAAGGCACAAAAACGCATTTTGTAACAACTTGCCATGCGCCATATAATATCAATAGTGAAACAAAAAGATTTTATAATTCATCGATAGCAAAAGGTGATAGGATTATTGCGATATCCCATCACGTTGCCGATTATATGCGTAACAATTACAAAATTGATCCGCAGAAAATTCGCGTAATTCATCGAGGTATTGCCATTGAAAAATTTCACCCGACAGCCGTGACACCCGACCGTGTGATTAACTTATCGCGTGAATGGCGCATTCCCGATGATGCAAGCATCGTGATGATGCCTGGCCGTATCACGCGCTGGAAGGGGCATTTAGTGCTGATTGATGCGATGGCGCGTCTACCACAAAAAGATGTTTTTTGTGTTTTGATCGGCGATGACCAAGGGCGCAAAGAATATCGTGAAGAACTGGAACAGGCCATTAAAGACAAAAATTTGGAAGGCCGTGTGCGCATCATTCCGCATTGTAATGACATGCCGGCGGCTTACATGCTGGCGGCTGTTGCGGTGTCAGCGTCTACTGATCCCGAAGGATTTGGACGTGTGCCGGTTGAGGCGCAGGCCATGGGACGACCAATCATTGCAACGGATCATGGCGGTGCGCAGGAAACAATTTTACGTGGTGAAACCGGCTGGTTGGTCCCGCCCAGCGATTCAAAAATTCTGGCGGAAGCGATTTCAGAAGCCTTATCCCTCAATGCAACACAACGTGCCATTCTGGCGACACGGGCGATGTCACATGTAGCCCAGTACTTCACACGTGATGTGATGGCCGATCAGACATTAAATGTGTATGCGGAGTTGCTACAAAGCTCTTACGTCAGCTTTGCACCGCCTCCACAAGCCAATAGAGCCGCTGAATAACCATGACGGAATCAGAGCAAAATATTCTAGTCATCAAGTTGGGCGCACTTGGGGATTTTATGCAGGCGTTGGGGCCGATGAAAGCCATCCGGCAGCATCATCCGAATGCGAAAATCACGCTTTTAACGACAAAACCTTTTACTGATCTGGCGCAGAAATCGAATTATTTTGATGAAGTATGGATCGATGAGCGCCCCAAGTGGCATCAACCATTAAAATGGTTAGAACTAAAAAAGAAACTGAATATCGGGCAATTTACCCGTGTTTATGATTTGCAAAATAACGACCGAACATCCTTATATTTCAATCTTTTTCATCCAAAACCGGAATGGGTCGGTGTTGCAAAAGGTGCATCCCATCGAAACACATCACCAGAACGTACGGCTGGTTTAGCCTTTTATGGACATAGACAAACACTGGCGTTGGGAGGGATAGAGAGCGTTGAGATTGATAATTTATCCTGGGTAGAAGCAGACCTTACGCAATTTGAAATCCAAAAACCATATGCCTTGATTGTACCGGGAAGCGCAGCGAACAGACCGGAAAAGCGATGGGCCGTTGAAAATTTTATTTGGGTTTGTGAGGAACTGATCAAGAAAAATATTCAACCTGTTTTAATAGGAACAGCAGCAGAAAAGGATATCACAGACGCAATAGCTAAAACCTGTGATGGTGCGCTTGATCTGAATAGTCAAACATCTCTCTATGACATTATTGCATTGGGCCGTGATGCAAAATGTGTGATTGGTAATGATACAGGGCCGATGCATATGATAGCGCCGACGGGAACACCCACTTTTGTCTTGTTTACATCCCATTCGAATCCAAAACGCCATGCTCCGATCGGTAACACTGTTCAGGCATTATTAGTTGAAGATATGAGCAAAGAAGACGTTTTAGAAAACGTTTTTACAAAAATTGATTAATCGTTTGGCTGATCTTTAAACGCGCACGGTTCGCCGTCCATAAAGATACCGTTTAAAGCATCCATCACCGCACAGACTTGAGGACTGTCAGTTGAATAATAGATAGTTTGTGCTTCACGCCGAGTTTTCACAAAGCCATCGCGACGCAGACGAGCCAAGTGTTGAGAGAGTGCTGATTGACTAAGTCCGACCATTTTTTCGAGATCACCAACGCTGCGCTCTTGTTGGCACAAGGCACATAAAATCATCATACGACGCTTATTTGACATCGCTTTAAGCAATGTCACCGCATCTTCAAGGCGTTCTTCTACGTGCTTTGTATCCATATTTTAAAATATAAATGTCAGCTAAAAATATGGAGATTTCACTTTAAGGAAAAATCTCCCCCTCACACTTCATTCTATACACTTAAAAAATAAGTAGAATTAAGAACTGTCCCTATTTATACAACTGCGGATGCAAAGGGTCAAAACATTGCCGCAAAAAGAAATAAAATTACAAAATGACTTTTACTGCTTTGGTTTGGAAGGAAATTTAGACAAAACTAATAAACCTAACCAACCTGGTAGCAGTCCGAAAAAGCCCGAGAACGCATAAGTTGGCCATGGAAAAGCGATCCGTGTTTTGTTTTTTTTGAGGCCTGTTGCGATGATTCTTGCAGCTTGGGTAGCATCAATCATAAACGGCATCTTGTAGGGATTAACACTTGTCATGGGTGTTTGAATAAAGCCGGGACATATGACGCTCACTTTTAAGCCCTTATCTTTGACACTTCCCTTTAAGGCTTCTCCATAGAGGCGAACAGCGCCTTTGGATGCGCTGTATGCGGGTGCGCCGGGCCAACCGGAAAAGCCGGCCAAAGAACTCATCAAGGCTATTTGCCCTTTTTTCGCTTTCAACATGGATGGCAACACAGCCTCAACCGTGTTCAACACACCGGTTAAGTTGATATCAAAAATTTCACGCGCTTGATGCATTGGCTCACCATCCGGATCAGAACCCGTGCCGCCCGAGATACCCGCATTGGCAATCACCAGATCCAAAGGATTTTCGTTTGTGATATCTGCACCAAAATCGAACATGTCGGATTTCGAAGTAACATCGAGTGTTTGTGCATGAACAGTTGCGCCTTTTTGTACGCAGATTTGTTCAACTTCTTTAAGGCGTTCTACATTACGGCCTGTTAGGTACAAAGTGATGCCATCAGCCGCGTAATGTTCAGCCAAGGCAGC
>JBCCLQ010000127.1:0-5243 GCA_039026795.1 Pseudomonadota bacterium | reverse complement strand
TATTTTGACAGCCAACGCCGCTTTCCAAACCAACGTGACGCATAGTCCACTTACCGTGTGCATCCTCGGGAACAAGTAAGCGTGATCCTTCAGCATAGTAATAATCTGTTGCGACATGCATACTTTCTCCGCCACCTCTAATTGCGCCAAAATGACTGGCTCCATGGTTGCGAAATGTTAGCAATTCCATAGATCCGCTCGGTGTTTCAACAACCGGGCGAGACAGAAAAACGGTACCGCGATCTAAGGCCGTGGGGTTTTCTGTTACATCTATGTCTTCTGCTGTGCTCATTACCTTTAAAAAACCCTGTTTATATTTTCGAAGAAAATCGCCTACCAAAAACGGGCTTTGTTCTATCCTTTTAATCTTGCTTAATTTTACTAAATTAGCGCTTTCAAATGCAAATTTGACCTCTTTCGATAAGAGGTCATAAAAAAGCGGAATTTTTTCAGTTAAAACAGTGGATTAAGCCATAGCACTGTCAGGTCTGAATTCTTGTGGTTTTGGAGGCGTTTCTGATATTGGCTGCATTGCAGCTGGTTCGGGAGTCTCGCCGTTTGCGGCTGTCGTGAAGTTTTCGGCAGTTCCTGGCTCAGTTTCGGGCGCTGAATCAGCAGGGTTTGCAGTCACTGCTTCCACATCTGTGTTTTCCAAGCCTGCTTGCCAAGCTAAGGCTAAATCTTCAGCAACAAAGTGCGCTGCGCGTATTGGGTCTAATGCTATTGCTTGGGCTTCCTCAATAATCGCTGAAGCATTCGTAAAGGCTGGAAGCCGGAGATTCAAGTGCTCTGGGTTCTGTTCGTCCATGACGATTCGCTGTAACTGCATGGCGCACTCTTGGTGAAACATGTTCTACCGTTGAGGCAAATCCCCATGTGTTACGACTGCTTAAAGCAATGTCCGAGTGCATAACTCGCTGTGCGGCTAAGCGCATCTAACGTTTATCCCTGTTTTTTTATTGTATTAACCATAGCAGAGATCTGCAAAAATACAAGAATTTTCGATAATGCACATGCGTTCAATGCATAACTATTGTGAATTACTAGCCGGGGCCGGCTGCGCCTGGCTGGACGTATGGCTGTTGATTTGTTGTCCCCGCATCGGCGACTTCATAGGTGTCTTCTGGTGCGGGTGATTCGGCTACAATTTCTGATTTAGGTGCAATATCTGGAACTGGTGTGCTGCCAACTTTATTAAATGCTGATTTCATTGTTGCGGTGCCTGCATTTCCAATTCCTGCATATGCTTGTCCAGTGCTTGGATCAATTTGATCCCAATTATTTTTGGTTGTGACATCTGCACCATTGCCGACTCCTGATGTTGTTGTCATCTCAGTCGGACTAGGCGGCAACAGATTAGATTGATCGAGTGGTGCTGTCTGCATAAGCTCCTTTTGCATCTGGGCGCCATCTATATTGGCCTCTTGATAGTTATTAAAGCCTTGATTAACAATTTCAGGGTCTATGGCATTGAGGCCGCCTTCATTTACAGCATTGTTAAATGCATTTGAGGCTTCCTTATGTGTCATTTCACCGCTATCTACTTGCTCTCTAACATATGCGTCATGGATTGATTGACGAATACCGGGCGGCACGTTTTCTATGTCTAAGGTGCCGTCTTTATAGGCTTCTCTGACAGTATTCATTTGTGCTTTTGCGCGGTCATAACCCGCGTCTAATTCGGCATAATATCCATCAGTATATGTTCCGCCCTTTGGCGGCCCAATTGTTTGTTGTTGATCATGTTCTGCTGCTAGCAGGTCTTGGGCTGTCACTTCGACGCCATCACCGTTCACAACTGTTCCGTCTTCTGCGACTTGTAAATTACTAACGGCTGAAGGGCCCTCTAATCCGCCTCCAGCTTCTTGCTGCCAATAATCCGGACCAAAATTTAATTGATCTTTCCATGGTATGTTGGGGTTATTCGCCCAAACACTCGTGTGTATAGGATTATAGGACGCTTCGAATGGATCGTAGACATTTAAATTGCTTTGCTCAACGATACCAGTGATAGCACGACCAACTGAAGCTGGTTGGCTTCTATATCCTGCCTGAGCCACAGCTGCGTTTTTCTCTGCAACAACACCCATATGACCGCTTATGCCTGAACCATTTCCTTGTGTAGCTCTGATTTCTTGTTGGTGACGGTGGGCTGCGGCTGGATCAGAAAAAACGAGACCGCCAGCGATATATCTTCCGCCGGTAATGTCTTGTGTGTTAATTTCGAAGTCCAAAGCCATTAAAAGTCCCTGTTATTACACATAATTTTTGACTTATGTAATACTAGCATAAACGCTTGTCCAAAAACAAAATTGGGACGCCGATAGCTTTGTGTATGTCATTGAAATAATGGTTTAAAAAGGGTTAACACAATGCTACATACCTTGTTATGAGTGTGTCGAATCGCGCCACTCAAAATGAACAAAATCAAAAGGTTAAAAGCATGAATATCCATGAATATCAGGCCAAGGATGTCCTTGAAAAATACGGTGTTGCAGTGCCGAAGGGCATCGCGGCCATGAGCGTTGATGAAGCCGTCAAAGCTGCCGAACAACTGCCCGGACCACTTTATGTGGTGAAGGCTCAGATTCACGCAGGTGGACGCGGTGCAGGGCACTTTCAGAACAATCCGGAAGGCAAGGGTGGTGTCAGGCTTTGCAAAACTGCTGATGAAGTTAAAGAAGCGGCTGAAGCCATGATGAATCAGGTTCTGGTGACAAAGCAGACAGGTCCTGAAGGAAAAGAAGTTCAGCGTCTCTATGTGACAGATGGCGTGGACATCGAAAAAGAATATTACTGTTCTGTCGTTCTGGATCGTGATTCGTCGCGTGTGACATTCATCGTGTCGCAAGAAGGCGGTATGGATATTGAGGAAGTGGCTGAAACTCATCCTGAAAAAATTATCAAGGTTAGTGTGGATCCGGCCTCCGGTATTTCAGGCTTTCACACTCGCAAGCTTGCCTTTGCTTTGGGCCTTCAAGGTGCGCAAGTAAAGTCAGCGACAAAGTTTTTTGCAAGTTTGTATAAATGTTTCATCGAAACTGATGCTTCTATCGTTGAAATCAACCCGATGATTTTGGTGGGCGATGAAGTGATGGCGCTCGATGCAAAAATGAATTTTGATTCAAACGCGCTGTATCGTCAGCCTGATATCATGGGCATGCGTGATGAAAGCGAAGAAGATGAAAACGAAAAATTGGCAGCCGACAATGATTTATCTTATGTTCGCCTTGATGGTGATATCGGTTGTATGGTGAATGGTGCGGGCTTGGCGATGTCGACGATGGATATTATCAAGCTGTATGGCGGTGAGCCCGCAAACTTTTTGGATGTTGGCGGTGGTGCAACGAAGGAACGCGTCACAACGGCCTTCAAAATCATTCTCTCTGATCCCAACGTAAAAGGCATCCTGGTGAATATATTTGGCGGTATCATGAAGTGTGATGTGATCGCCGAAGGCGTGATTGCTGCGGCCAAAGAGGTCAAACTCGAAGACCCTTTGGTTGTGCGTTTGGAAGGCACAAATGTTGAAAAAGGAAAAGAGCTTATGGCGAATTCCGGCTTGCCGATTATTGCGGCAGATAATCTGGATGATGCAGCCCGCAAGGTTGTAGATGCAACAAAACAAGCAAGGGAGGCTGCATAATGTCCGTACTCGTAAACAAAGAAACAAAGCTCATCTGTCAGGGCTTTACCGGCTCACAAGGAACATTCCACAGTGAACAGGCTATAGCTTATGGCACAAACATGGTTGGTGGTGTCACGCCGGGTAAGGGTGGCACAAACCACCTTAATCTTCCTGTCTTTAACACGGTTGACGAAGCAAAGCATGCGACTGGTGCGAATGCTTCTGTAATTTACGTGCCGCCGCCCTTCGCTGGTGATGCTATCATGGAAGCCATTGATGCCGAAATCGAATTGATCGTCTGTATTACCGAAGGGATTCCGGTTCTGGATATGGTGAAGGTCAAACGCGCATTGAGCGGTACAAAATCCCGCCTGATTGGCCCGAACTGCCCGGGCGTGATTACACCTGATGAATGCAAGATCGGTATTATGCCGGGTCACATTCACACGCGCGGTAAAATCGGTATTGTCTCCCGTTCGGGTACGCTGACTTATGAAGCTGTCGCGCAAACGGGCGCAGTCGGCCTCGGTCAATCGACTTGTATCGGTATTGGCGGCGATCCAGTCAACGGCACAAACTTTATTGATTGTATCGACCTGTTTATGAACGATCCTGAAACTGAAGGCATCCTGATGATCGGGGAAATCGGTGGAACGGCTGAAATCGAAGCGGCTGAATATTACAAGTCACTGAAAACCAAAAAACCGATTGCTGGCTTTATTGCGGGTGCAACAGCGCCTCCCGGTAAACGTATGGGCCATGCCGGTGCGTTGATTTCCGGTGCGGATGATACTGCGCCAGCTAAAATGGAAGCGATGCGCGCTGCAGGTTTTGCTGTTTCTGAAAGCCCGGCAGGCTTAGGTACCGCAATGTCAGAAGCAATGGCCGCTTAAATAGATTTTTAAAATTACGGAAAATTATGCCGAATGGGTAAAACTGTTCGGCATTTTTTACCTGAAAACATACAATTTTATCTATTTCTGAAAACTAAAAATTATTCAAAATCAATAGTTTATGTTGTTTTGGGGGTGACCTTTCCGCCAACCTCCCCGTTTTTCCATATGGCACACTCATTGCAACTCCTTAGGGCAGAGTACAATCGTGAAACCTAAGTATTAGGAGAGTAAAATGAGAGATTATTTGGCCGGAGCAGGCACAGCAACATTAAGCGTCATGGCGTTTTTCGCTGCTACGCACGTCACTGCATTCATTGTGGATGCGGCTCAATTCGTGACGACCGTACAGTTTTAAGGGTTTTTAAAGTTACGTTTTTACCCCAACCCCTAAATCTTCTGTCCTCGCCTTTTAGACCCCATCTAACCCACGGATAAGAAGATTTGGTTTCCGAAAATGAGGGCCCCAATTCCCTCTTTACAACTTTCAAGCGGGCTTAAAGCCCGCTTTTTTTTCGCTGTTATTTCTATTACAATAATGAGGGTGTTATTTTTCAGGAGACGAGCATGCTTAGCGCCGGTGCAGAAAAGCGCTCAAATGAAATCCTCGGTAACTTGTCGGATCAGGATCGCCAGGTTTTAATCGCTCTGCCGTATCGCGTGGGGCTGTATGTATCGCATAGTGATGCAAGCGGCGGTGATGAAGCCGAAGAGCGGGAAAT
>JBCCLQ010000126.1:0-5283 GCA_039026795.1 Pseudomonadota bacterium | reverse complement strand
GAATTGGAAGAGCTTTTGATCACAGCTGATTTGGGTCCAGCGACAGCAGCGCGTATCGTGAATGACTTTGCCCAAGATAAATTTGATAAGGATATTGATCCTGAAGATGTAAAGGTTGCGTTGGCAGAAAGTGTAGCTGAAATTTTAACGCCCGTCGCTAAGCCTTTGGTTATTCAAAAACCTGATAATGGGCCTTTTACGATTTTGGTTTGTGGTGTCAATGGCGTCGGTAAAACCACAACAATCGGAAAGCTTGCGCAAATCTATAAACAGCAATCAGGTTTGAATGTTATGCTTGCGGCCGGTGATACATTCCGTGCTGCCGCAGTTGAACAGCTTGGTATTTGGGCGGAGCGTACAGGGTCTGATTTTTATTCCAAGGAACTGGATTCTGATGCTGCTGCCGTGGCTTATGAAGCCTATCAGCAAGCCAAGGAAAAGGGCGCAGATGTTTTGATGATCGATACAGCAGGTCGCTTGCAGAACAAATCCAATTTGATGGAAGAGCTGGCAAAGATTGTCCGTGTGCTCAAAAAACAGGATGAAAACCTGCCGCATGCCGTTTTACTCGTACTCGATGCAACAACAGGCCAAAACGCGCATTCACAAGTGCAAACTTTCAAAGATATGGTGGATGTGACGGGGTTAATTGTGACAAAGCTTGATGGTTCCGCTCGCGGCGGTGTGGTGGTCTCTCTCGCGGAACAATTCGGCCTGCCAATCCATGCTATTGGTGTTGGTGAGCGTGTACAGGACCTCAGCCCCTTTAACGCCGAAGAATTCGCCAAAGCGCTTATAGGCTTGAAGGTTTAGGGCAAAACGGCCATCATAGTCGCATGAAAACAGCAAAACGATTTCCATCCAAAAGTTTCTCTGACGCCAAAAAGGCACGCGATTATATTAAAGAGATTTATGAGGCCAATACAGCGTTTCTGCGTGAAGCGTTTGAAGACTTTACTTACGGGCGTTTGGGCCTCGATAAACGGGTGTCAGCCTGTTATCCCTTTATCCGGTTTGAAACCAAAAACAATGCACGTATGGACTCACGGCTGTCTTACGGGTTTGTGCCAAAGCCGGGCGTGTATCAAACTACGCTAACGCGGCCTGATATTTTTGATCGCTATTACGAAACACAGATCGAACTCCTGTTAAAGAACCATGAGGGCAAAGTTGAGGTTGGCGTGAGTAGTGAAGCTATTCCGATTCATTTTGCATTGGGCGAAGACTTTCATTTGGAAAAAGATTTAAGCCAGGAACAAATCGCGGCTTTACCGAATATTTTTGATCAGCCGGATTTGAGCATTATGGACGATGAGATCGCGAATGCCACATACCGCGTGAAAGAGGGGGAGGCGATGCCGCTGTCTTTGTTCACTGCGCCGCGTGTCGATGTCAGCCTGATGCGCCTGAAACACTACACTGGGACGAATTCCAATCATTTTCAAAACTATGTGATCTTCACGAACTATCAGTTCTATATCGATGAATTCATCAAAATCGGGCAATCACGCGTCGGGCATGATGGTTACACTGAATTTATCGAAGCGGCTGGTGAAAAACGCATGCCGCAAATGCCGGCCTATCACCTGAAGCGCGCTGATGGTTCGGGCATCTCAATGGTGAATATCGGGGTAGGGCCATCTAATGCAAAAACGATTACGGATCATGTGGCTGTTATTCGTCCGCATGCATGGTTGATGCTCGGCCATTGTGCAGGGCTTCGCAATTCACAAAGCTTGGGCGACTATGTGCTCGCGCATGGATATTTGCGGGAAGATAACGTGCTGTACCGTGATTTGCACCCCAGCATTCCAGTTCCCGCGCTCGCTGAAATTCAATTATCACTGGAACAGGCGGTGAGCGAGGTCACAGGTTACAACGGATATGAGCTCAAAAAGATTATGCGCACGGGAACGGTCGCAACAATCGATGACCGCAACTGGGAACTTCGTCCATCCGTGCGGCAGAATATGCGTTTTTCACAGAGCCGTGCGATTGCGCTAGATATGGAATCCGGCACAATTGCGGCCAACGGTTTCCGTTTCCGTGTGCCGTATGGGACTTTATTGTGTGTGTCCGATAAACCCTTACACGGGCAGCTGAAACTACCCGGTATGGCTGATACTTTTTATCGCGAAAGGGTGGAGCAGCACCTCAAAATAGGCCTGCGCACCATGGAGATTTTGCGTGAATATGGCCCAGAAAAACTGCATAGTCGCAAGCTGCGCTCGTTTAACGAAGTCGCATTTCAGTAAATATTTGACATAATTAAAAAAATTAGTATATTATGCGTATGGGTGTAGCTGTTTTAAACAGAAACGTGGTTTTGGACGGTCGGCAATTCGGCACAATTCCAATTGATAGTTCGCAAAGAGCAGTTGAAGGCATAACAGCCTTCGAAAAGGCTTTCAGTGCAGTTGTGTCTCCTGAAGATGCTGATTGGATACCTGTTTTTGATCCTGAGGATGGTAAATGGAATGTGGACACGATTGGCTGTTATGGTTGCGCGGTAAATTACAAAAATAGACGTTATTTCGTTCAGCCAGGGCAGGCCCATACAAATGGCTTGGGAGTTGGACGTTTACTAAAAAGAATAGAAACGCTTGCGGAAATTCGTGACAATGCTGAATCATTTGCGGCTCACGTTGCCGTTGGCGTTAGTCGTTTCGATTTTTTTGAATATCTTGGAAAACGCAAAATCAATATGGATGTTATTTTATCGAAAAAAGCGTGGCCTATAATTATGTTTTTAAAAGAGCACGATCAACCCTCTCCTAGTGGCGCTGTTCATGATTTTCACTTTGCTTCTTTTAGACGCATACAAACACCGGAAGGTTTAAAATATGGTCTCCTTGATAAGCCTGGGTACGGAAATCCAGAGGTCTCTTCTAACGGCCAAGCTTTGTTTTCCAAAATAGCCAAAGAAAAAGAGGGCACATGGCGTTTTGGTGGTTTCTTTGCCGCGTATCAACACTCATAAAAAAACACCCCGTATGGGGCGTTTCTTACTACCGTGTATCCTAACGGCTTAATCTAAACTGTAATATCAATCACGCTACCGCGATCTTCCGATCCTGTAAACTGCACGGATGATGAGTTTTCATCGGCAATACGCAAGGACGCGTCATCCTGTCCGTTATTGCGTGTTTCGCTCTCTTGTGTCTCAGCAGGGGCTGTTCCGGCAACACGTGTTGTTTGCTCGTTACTTTCCGCTTCACCGATCTGCGAGCGACCGTTTTGTGCGCCAATCTGCTGTTGATTGGGCTGAAAAGCTGTTCTGTTCTGAATGGACGCCTGTGCTGCGCCTAAAGTTGCATCTGATACCATGACCTTTACGTCCTTACCCTGGATGTTTAACTCAACATATAAATTGTACCTAGGAAGTTTTAAGGAAGTGTTACCGAGTCCTTAACAACAAAAGTGTACTCCATTAACCCTAAATAAACAATTCTCATCTATATGGGTATGTATAACACCGGTATGGCAAGTCCAGAGCGGAGTTAGGGTAAAACAAAAAAATAAGCCTTTTTAATAGGTTAGGGACGAATTTTATTTGCGGGGTTAACTATGGAACGGACTTTATTGGACCGATCGCCTGAAATAGCGCCATTACTGGCAAGACTTCATGACAGGCACAAGTTATACGAGCTGGCTAAGGACAAAGAACCTCAGGCCCGTTCCGAACTTGCGTCCATTATGGTCGATCTTTTGAATATAGACCTCAGTGAACGTGAAAAAGAATTATTAGCGGATGTCGTCATTAGATTGATGCGTCAGGCCGAAGCGGACTTACGTCAGGCCTTGGCTCAGCGCTTGGCGGCTATGGATAATGTGCCGCTACGCATGATTTTGATGCTGGCAAATGACGAAATCCAGATTGCGGAGCCGATTTTGCGCAATAGCCCAATTCTAGATGATATGGATCTTGTATATCTTATTAAATCCAAGGGAGAAGAGCATTGGCAGGCGATTGCAAAGCGTAAAAATCTTAACCCTCTGGTTATGAATGAATTGGCTGATACACGTGATCTGTCGACAGCCATTAATCTGGCTGCGAATGACAGTGTGATTTTAACGGATAAAGCAATCTCGATTTTTGTTGAGATGTCCAAGGAATCTGATGAACTTGCTCGTCCTCTTCTGATGCGTGACGAAATTCCAGGCATTATCGGTCAGGTTTTATACGAATTTGTTGGTTATGAAATGAAAGCTTTGATTCAGGATCGTTTCCCGATCGGAGCAGACATTGCTGCTAATCAGATTGACGATTTGGTGGAAGAATTCTCATCCAATATGGATGATCAGTTATCACCATCTCACAGTGCACAAATCGCTGTGCAAAACATGGCACTTCGTGATGAGGTCAGATTATCAGATGTGATGGAATCTCTAAAACGCGGACAGTTGGGCACATTTACCGCTTTGCTTGCGCAATATAGTCATCTGCCGATTACAACCGTTCAGGAAATTTTGGTTCAGGACACAGGTTTTGGGTTGGCTGTGATTGCCAAGGCCATGAGCATTTCGAAATCAGATTTCATGGCGATGTTCCTGATGACGCAGCGTTTACGCAATGCGAACGAAAAAATTGTTGGTCACAAAGATATCAGTAAGGCAGGGCGCTGTTTTGACAAAATGACGCACAGCAAGGCTCAAAAGATTTTGAACGAAAGCAGGCATTAAAACTCTCTTTTATTTGTTGAACGACCTCTAAAGCTGTCATCTTTATGATGACAGCTTTTTTTTACGCGGCTTTCGCTTGTGTCATCAATGCAGCGACGCTGGGAAGGGTTTTACCTTCCAGCCATTCCAGAAAGGCACCACCCGCCGTAGAAATATAAGTGAAATCTTTTGCTACACCTGCATTCTCAAGCGCTGCAACCGTGTCACCGCCACCGGCTACACTGATCACTTGGCCTGCCTTGGTCAGTTCAGCAACTTTCTGTGCAACTTCATTGGTACCCTTATCAAATGGTTTCATCTCAAACACACCCATTGGGCCGTTCCAAAGCACGGTTTTGGCATCCTGAAGGATGTTTTGAATATTCGTAATGGTCTCAGGGCCAACATCAATAGATTCTTGGTCATCTCCCATCTTGCCACGCGCCACAATTTCATGGTCTGCGTTTTCTTTAAATTCCCGCACGCCAATCTGGTCGTCAGGAAGTATGATTGTGCAGTTATTTTGCTCTGCAAGCGCCATCACGTTTTTGGCTTCATCGGCCATGTCCTTTTCACACAGCGACTGACCAACGGCAAAACCGTTCGCAAACAAAAACGTAT
>JBCCLQ010000125.1:0-5385 GCA_039026795.1 Pseudomonadota bacterium | reverse complement strand
CTAAAACATAGATAAATAATAACTAAAAGTTAATAAAATAGAGAGTGTACAGCTATGAATGACGGAAGCCCTATTGTCGGCCCTAAGGTTGCTACTGCAGTCGAAGCAGTTTTCGAGCCTCCGAAAGCCCCAAAATCTCCAAAAGACTGGACAGTACAAATTGTTCTCGATCCCCGTAAAGGGCCTGACATCAGTGCTGTAGTTCAAACAATGGCTGTCAGTCCTGAAGATGTGTCGCTTGCTCGTTGTGAGAGAACCGGATATAACGTGCTGTCTGTAGCGGTTGATAGCGATATTAATAGATTGTCTTCTGAAATTTCACGCGGCTTAACTCGGGCTCTTACTTGCACACGCGGTGTTGTCGATAGTGGCGTTTATGCTCCGTCGCAAATCCCTTCACCAACAGCTTTGGCCCAGTTTGCACCTAAACCAAAGGTCGCTTAGTTCTTCACCGTTATAAAATAATTCACATCAATGTCGGTTTCTGACATTGAAAATTCATCTGTGATTGGATTGTAAATCAATCCACTGATGTCTTTTATTGAACCATCACTTGAACGTATGGCGCGGGAGAGTTCGGATGGTTTGACGAATTTTTTCCAGCTATGCGTACCTTGCGGAACCCAACGTAAAATATACTCCGCGGCCACAATGCCCAACGCGAAGGATTTCGCTGTGCGATTGAGTGTCGAGAAAATCACCAATCCATCGGGTTTACACAAACCCATGCAAGTGTTCACAAATCCACGCATGTCAATGACATGCTCAATCACTTCCAAGGCCAGAACGACGTCATACTTCTCGTTTAAATCTTCTGCTGCGCCGTTGATGTAGGTGACATTCAATCCCATCTCGTCCGCATGCGCGTTTGCAACCTCAATCGCATTGGCATCCGCATCAACGCCTGTAATGTCTGCGCCCATTCGCGCCATAGGTTCGCACACCAGCCCGCCACCGCATCCGATATCCAGGATTTTTAAACCTTTCAGCGCGTGTCTGTTCTCAAAATCCAGACTGAAATGATCGCAAATCTGCCCTTTGATATACTCAAGCCGAACGGGGTTCAGGCGGTGCAGTGGCTTAAACGGACCGTTTTCATCCCACCAATGGCTGGAATCCTTAGAAAAGTTTTGAATTTCCGCTTCATCAACGCTATGCATGTTGTCTTATTACGTGAGAAATAGAGGTCATGTCCAGAATAGTTGCAAAATTTGGCGGAACATCCGTCGCCGACATTGAACGCATTGAACGCGCTGCTGATAAAATCAAGGCGGAAGTCGATCGCGGCCATCAGGTCGCTGTGGTGGTGTCTGCTATGTCCGGCGTCACCAATCAGCTGGTGGATTATTGTAAGGAGATGACAGCCGTCTTTGATGCCCGCGAATATGACACGGTGGTGAGCAGTGGTGAGCAGGTGACATCCGGGTTGATGGCGCTAGCTCTACAAAAACGCGGCATTCAGGCGCGCAGCTGGCAGGGCTGGCAGGTTCCGATCAAAACATCCGAAGCGCACGGCAAAGCGCGGATCGAAAGCATCGATACCACCGAAATGGAAAAGCGTTTCGCTGAAAACGAAGTTGCTGTTTTGGCCGGCTTTCAGGGCATATCGTTTAAGGAGCGCATCGCGACTTTGGGACGAGGGGGCTCGGATACCACGGCCGTCGCCTTGGCCGCAGCACTCAATGCTGATCGCTGCGATATTTATACGGACGTGGACGGAATTTATACAACTGATCCGCGCATCGCGCCAAAGGCGAAAAAGATTGCTCAAATCTCATACGAAGAAATGCTGGAAATGGCCTCAACAGGCGCGAAAGTCATGCAAACCCGTTCTGTTGAAATGGCTTTCAAACGCCAAGTGCCTGTGCAGGTACTCTCCAGCTTCGAAGACGCTATCGGGTCCGATATGCCCGGAACATTGATTACAAAGGAAGAAGACATCATGGAAAAATACGTTGTTAACGGCATCACCTTTACCAGCAATGATGCGAAAGTCACTTTGCAAAATGTACCCGATAAACCGGGTATCGCGGCCGATGTGTTTGGCCCGCTGACGGATGCGGGTGTGAACGTGGATATGATTGTTCAGAATATTTCACCTGATGGCAAAACCACGGACATGACATTCACGGTCCCGCGCGATGATCTGGCGAAGGCGGAAGAGGCCATGAAAAAAGCAGGTCTCGGCGAAGACATCAAAACATCCGGCAAGGTGGCGAAGGTTTCGGTTGTCGGTATCGGCATGGTCTCTCACGCAGGGGTCGCGCAAACCATGTTCAAAACACTGGCGGAGAAAGGGATCAACATCCACGTGATCTCAACATCCGAGATCAAGATTTCCGTTTTGATTGACGAGGAATATACAGAGCTCGCCGTCCGCGCCCTCCACACCGCCTACGGCCTGGATGCAGAAGAAGACGCAGCTTAATGCATATTCCGGGGACACAATGACTCATTGTGTCCCCCTCGCTCCGTCATTCCCCGAATTTTTTGTCAAAAACATTCTAGGGGAATCCACATCAAAAACTGGATTGCCCTAGAATTGCAAAACCCGGAATTCAGGCGATGACGAAGTTTGGAATTGCGAACATAAAAGCTATTCCTCTGGTCTTCACTTCCTCTTATACTCTTAATTAATGACCAATCAGGCCGCAGATCCGCAAGACTGGAACGATTACAACGACCTCGCGGTGGGGGAAATCCTGCGCCGCACGCGCCTGCATTACGGTCAAACGTTGGAGCAGGTGGAATTCGCGCTTCGTATCCGCGCCTCGCAGCTTCATGCGTTGGAGCAGGGGGACGTCTCTCAACTCCCCGGGCGTGTGTATGCCATCGGTTTTGTGCGCACCTATTCGGAATATCTGGGGCTGGATGCCGACCGCATGGTGCATTTGTTCAAAAACCAGTCGGTGGGCAACAAAACCAAGGCCGATTTATCCTTTCCAACCATCACGAACGACAGCCAAATGCCCAGCGCGCCTTATGTCTTGGGTGGCTTGGGTGGTTGCCTGCTTTTGATCTTTATCGGCTTGTCATTGTTCGGACAACCAAAAAACGCCGTTGATGATATTCCCATGCTCTCCGTTGACCCGGATGTGAGCATTACCGAAGCGCCGCCCATCGGCATCGAACAAACCGTTCAGGATACGGTCGTGATTACGGAAGACATGAGCGAGCAAGCGAGCTTGCTTGTACCGGAACCTCAAGCAGCCGCCGTTGTCATTCAAACAATGGCGAATAGCTGGGTGGAAATCCGCGATGGTGACGGCAAAGTCATTCTCTCTCAAATCCTGAAAAAGGGGGATGAATATACAGTACCGGACGGGAAGGGCTATACCATGACCACCGGAAATGCAGGTGGCATGAAGCTCATCGTGAACGGTGAAGAAATCCCGCCCCTTGGCCGCCCCGCTCAGGTTCGCCGTAATATTTCTCTCTCACCACAAGATTTGCTATCTACGCCTTAAGCACTAGGGTAGGGGCTGTCTTATCAACTATGCGCTTCGGTGCAGCCAAGTCACTCAAAGCCGCTTCCCCACGCTCTGTGCGTCTATCCACCAGTAGTTGATTGGCGGTTTGTTGTATAAATCTCATACGTTCAATATCCGGCTGCGGAGCTGGAGGTGTTGTGCCACTTAACTTGGCCGCATTCACTCTAGCGTCATATTCTGCAACAAATCTCACATACTTGTTATCTCTTGCAATTAGCGCTTCTAGTTCGTTGTCGGATAAATGTATAAGACGTTCAGTCTCAATTCGTTTCCAGACGGCACCTAAAATAGACATCACACACTCCTTTGATTTTTCATATTGTTTATAACTTTATAGCGTTTAAGTCAGTAAAAATCCTTACAAATATAAAACTTGGCTTTCATGGCGTCTTGGCGTTAAAACTCTTGTCTTATGAGCTTAATTGAAAAACTAACGCCGATTACCGCGCGGCATCAGGAACTGGCGGATCAAATGTCCTCCGGCACCTTATCGGGTGAGGACTTCCAGAAAGTCTCCATGGAGTATGGGGAGTTGTCACCAGTTGTGGAGGTGATTGAGGAATATACGGCTGCCGTGCAGGGCATCGAGGATTCAAAAGAAATGCTCGATGATCCGGATATGAAGGACATAGCGCAGGCCGAAATTGACGAGCTGTCTGCCAAACTCCCTGAGCTCGAAGAGAAAATCAAAATCATCCTGCTCCCCAAAGACAGCGCGGATAAAAAGAACGCGATTGTCGAAATCCGTGCCGGGACGGGCGGAGATGAAGCTGCGTTGTTCGCATCTGATCTGTTCACAATGTATAAGGGCTACGCTGCCAAAATGGGATGGAAGCTGGACGTGATGGAAGCCTCCGAAAACGATATTGGCGGGTATAAGGAAATCATCTGCGAAATTTCAGGTCACAATGTGTTTGAGCGTCTCAAGTATGAATCCGGCGGTCACCGTGTGCAGCGCGTCCCGAAAACCGAAACGCAAGGTCGCGTCCATACATCCGCCGCGACTGTCGCCGTGCTGCCGGAGGCCGAAGAGGTTGATGTTGACCTCAACGAAAATGATTTGCGTATTGATGTCTATCGCTCATCCGGGCCGGGCGGACAATCGGTGAACACGACGGACTCCGCGGTGCGTATTACACACATTCCAACGGGGATCACGGTGGCGATGCAGGATGAAAAATCACAACATAAGAACAAGGCCAAGGCGATGCGGATTTTGAAAACCCGTATTTATGACCATGAACGTCAAAAGCTCGATGCCGAACGCGCGGCGGACAGGAAAGGGCAGATTGGTTCGGGTGATAGATCAGAGCGCATTCGTACCTACAACTTCCCGCAATCCCGTATGACGGATCATCGCATTAATCTCAGCTCGCATAATCTGGATGGGATTTTAAGCGGGGAAGGGCTGGATGAAATCATCAATACCCTGATCACCGAAGACCAAGCCGCACAACTCGCCGCGCTCGAAAGCGAAGCTTAAACTTTTATTCAAACTAAAACGTCGTCCCGGACTTGATCCGGGATCCATGGTGACTATTAAAAAGATCGTATGGATCCCAGCTTCTCGCCGCGCTAGCGCTGGCGTAGCGGGTCGCTGGGATGACGAAAAAGAACCCTAAGCCGCCGGTGCTTTAGGTCTTTCGCCAAGCACAACGTATTTCACGCCTGTTCGTTGTTCTATAGCCTTCGCAGTTTGATCCAATGACATTGTGCCGTCCCAACCCAAGCGCATATAGTTGAGTTGTTCTCCAGCAACTGAATCATAATGAACCCTGCTCGGACTTGCTTCATCAGGGTACGATGTCCTTAGATTTTTTCTGAACCGTATAATTCCGCCTTCAAAACGCTCTTCAGCAATCCTAACTCTCCTTAATCGTCTTGTAGATTTTGT
>JBCCLQ010000124.1:0-5401 GCA_039026795.1 Pseudomonadota bacterium | reverse complement strand
GGCAAATTTACCAGTTGATAAGATCAAAGAGATGCTTAAAGAATTACCAGATCCAGGAATTAAAGGTACAACAAAACCAACACCATAACCTGGCTCATAAAACTATCGTTTTTTCTATTGGTTTACTTTAACGATTACAGGGATTACGTTGTACGTTTGTGGGGTAGCTGGTGACGATTTCCCCTGATCTGGGGTTAATGACCACGCGCACATTCAACTGTTCAGCCCTTTGATCACTCACAATGTAGCCGTTATCTTCCTGACGCCAATTGGCGTTATCATTGGCTGCAAGCCGTTTGACGGTTGATTTGACTTTGTTTTCATCCCAGTCGGCTGGGAATTCGGATTTGCATGGGATTCCAGTGCCATAAAGATGGCCTCCGCCTGTTTCATCACCATGAAGAATATGATCCCAATCCGCTTTAAGGACTGAAGGTGGGGCTATATTATCGTTGGCAGGCTCCTGAACGCTTAAGTTGCCATAAATAATGGCCTCGTCGGCCAATTCATGTGTATCTATCAGCGAATAGCCTGCCGACAATGAAAAGAGCAGCAATGCCAATCCAAAGAGGTTTTTCGGTTCGCTCAGCTTTCTAGACACGAGTTCTGCTTATGCAGCTTGATTTTGCGCTGATTTGCCAACAGATGCTTCATAGATTTTGTCTATGGCCGTTTTCAGAGTCGCATCAAATTCCTCATCGCTTTGAGATACGCGCAAATCATTGCTGAGTGCACGTGAGAAGCTAGCGATCATGCCCTCATTTTGAGATAGGCGGCTGCAGGCTTCTTCCAGATCATAACCACCGGATAGCGCAACAACGGAGACCACGCGATCATGGGCAATAAGTTCGGCAAAGAAATTGGCTTCTTCCGGTAATGTCAGCTTCAGCATAACATTTTGATCATCGGATAACGTATCCAGATGTTTGATGATTTCTGCCTTCATAATGGCTTCGCATTCGGCCTTATCATTGTTGCCGATAGACACTTCGGGTTCAATAATCGGAACAAGGCCCTGCGCCATGATTTGTTTACCGACCTCAAATTGCTGATCAATCACTGCCGCAATGCCGGATGGGGAAGCTTGATTGATTACGGAGCGCATTTTCGTGCCGAAAATACCGGCATTGACTGCGCGTTTTAGAAGATCATCCAGTTCAGGCATTGGTTTCATCAATTGAACGCCGTCTGATTCATCCGCCAACCCTTTATCAATTTTCAAGAACGGAACGATTTTGAGAACTTCCCAGAGATATTGAGCTGTTGGAACACCTTCAATTTCATTATCCATGGTCTTTTCGAACAGGATCGCGCCGATAATGTGTTCGCCCGTAAAAGAAGGTGCAGTAATAATACGTTCGCGCATTTCATGAACAGCGGCGAACATCTCATCATCATTGGAGTAAGCGCTTTCATCAACGCCGTAATGTTTTAATGCTTTTGGCGTAGAACCACCGCTCTGGTCGAGGGCCGCAATAAAACCGTTAGCGTTTTGGATTTTTGTGAATTGTTCTGAGTTGCTCATGTTGTAAATTTCCTTGTAATCTTTGCGATACAAGGGATAGCAAACTCAGGGATAGGAATAAAGCATAAATAAAGGTCATCTACAGTCTTAGATTTGTACCTGAACCACCACCAATTTTTAATCCCGTTGCTTCTGCAACAACGCCAGTTACACCTTCTTGTGGCCCTTCATGCGCTTGCGAGAAGTTGATGCCTAAAAATCCCATAATTAAACCTCCTATGTTGTTAATGAGATTAAACCAGATTCATGATTTGAAATGCAAATTTAGGCGGTGGTTTCGGCTTTTTTGTAGCTTTCGATCGCATCCAATATGGCTTGTTCGATTGGACTACTTTCGCGAGAATCCTGTCGTTCAGCTTCTTCCTGCTGACGCAGTTCATTGCGAGCTTGCTGGATTCCTTGTTGTGCAGCACGAGCAACGGCAAAATCTTCAGGAGAGGGGTCAGCAGGTGCGAGCGCTGCACGCACAACGACTTCCAGTTTTTGAATGGTTGCGCGCGGGTTATCAGGAATAGGAGATGTATCAATTTGCACGCTTCCACCAACTGCATATTGCTGACCATCAGGGCCTGTTACCGTTTCGTATGAAATAGCGCCTGCGTAGGGACCGGCTACATTTTTGTGGGCTTGTTCATGGGCGCGGACTTTTTGGTCGGTCTGTTGGAGTTCCTGAACGATTTTCTGTTCCTCTTCGGTTAAGCCTTCAGGATTATCGGACGTAGTTTGGCCCGCCTGTAGGGTTTGCAGCGCCTGTATTGCGTCTTGCTGAATAGGGTCAACGCTTTGCGCATCAGCATTTGTAGAAGAAACAGACGTTCTGTTACCGTCTGCGGGGCGTGCAGCAGTTTGGGTAGGCGTTACAGGTATAGGCGTAACACCGCTAATCATTCTTTGATTTTAAACGATAAATGCTAAAAAGAGCGTAAAGCGTCTTCTACAAATCCACAGATTTAAGCGGCAGCCGCTTTCTCGCTATAACCTACCTCATGCATTTTAACAGCTGTATCCAGCATGCGGTTTGAGAAACCCCATTCATTGTCATACCAGCTCATAATACGTACCAGCTTGCCGTCAATGACTTTGGTTTCTTTCAGAGCAAACACGGATGAGAGCGGGTTGTGATTAAAATCACCAGATACCAATGGTTCATCATAGGTACCTAAAACACCATCCAGTGATCCTCCGGCCGCTTCAATAATCGCTTTGTTGACTTCTTCGGCAGTCGTTTCCTTGGACGCAATGAACTTCAAATCAACCACGGATACGTTCGGTGTTGGAACGCGCATGGACACGCCGTCTAACTTTCCGTTGAGTTCTGGAAGGACTTTACCAACAGCTTTAGCGGCACCGGTAGATGTCGGAATCATGTTCAATGCCCCTGCACGCGCACGATGAAGATCACCGTGGGCAGTATCAACAATGCGTTGGTCACCTGTATAGGAGTGAATTGTGGTCATAAAGCCACTTTCAATGCCAATAGCATCGTTGATGGCTTTTGCTACTGGGGCAAGGCAGTTAGTTGTACAAGAAGCGTTTGACACGACCTGATGATCTGCTTCGATTTTGTCCGAATTCACGCCATAAACTGTCATAATATCCGCATCACCACTTGGCGCCGAAATCAGAACCTTTTTACAGCCAGCTTCGATATGCATGGCTGCTTTGTCACGGGCTGTAAAGATACCTGTGCATTCAAACACGATATCCACGCCTTTTTCGCCCCAGGGAAGTTGTGTGGGGTCACGTTCCTGAAAGACATCAACATGCTTACCATCAATGATAATTGTGTCTTCATCGATACGTTCTACGGAAAAACCGAAAGTGCCGTGTACAGAGTCATATTTGAGCAAATGTTTATTTGTTTCCAACGGCGCAAGATCATTAATAGCCACAAGTTCAACATCTGTTCGGCCTGATTCAAATAGCGCTCTGCATACATTGCGTCCAATGCGTCCAAATCCGTTAATGGCTACTTTTACAGTCATTTTTGTTTTCCTCTTTTACTTCAGTTTGTTATTTACGGCTTCAACGATAGTAGCCGTTGTAATTCCGAAATGCTCAAATAGCACATCCGCGGGCGCAGAGTCACCAAAACTCTTCATACCTATAAATTGTGAATGTCCACCGATAAAGGCATCCCAGCCCTGACGAACACCGGCTTCAATAGCGATTTTCGCGCTTTTATTGCACAGTAGGCTTTGGATGTATTCACCATCCTGCTCCCAGAACCGTTCCATACATGGCACGCTAACAACACGCACTTTTGCATCAATTTGCTCTGCAGCTTCTAGCGCGAGATGGACTTCAGAGCCAGACGCAAAAAGTGTGACATCAGGATCATCACAGCCACAGTCATGAATAATATAGGCGCCTTTTGCGACCATATTCTCTTTACGATTATCGCAAACTGTTGGAACCCCTTGGCGTGTTAGCGCAAGAACGCTCGGCGCATCTAGTGTGTTGATGGCCAATTCCCAGCTTTCTGCTGTTTCAATACCGTCACACGGGCGATAGAAATACAGGTTCGGGATAGCACGCAATGCAGCGTAATGTTCAACGGGCTGGTGCGTTGGGCCATCTTCACCCAAGCCAATTGAATCATGAGTACGCACCATAATGACACGCTGTTTCATCAAGGCTGCCAAACGAATAGACGGGCGAGAATAATCAGTAAATTGAAGGAAAGTTCCGCCATAAGGGACTATGCCTCCATGCAAAGCCATACCATTCATCGCAGCAACCATGCCATGTTCACGGACACCGTAATTAATGTAATTGCCTGAAGGGTGATCAGAGTCGGTAACAGTTGAAGATTTGGTTTTGGTGTTATTCGATCCAGTTAAATCAGCCGATCCACCAACCATCTCTTTTACAACAGGAATAAGCTCTTCTAAAACTTTACCGGACGATTTACGTGTTGCGTCTTTTGGTTTTTCCTTTGCCAGGGTTTCTTTTAATTTTTGAATTGCAGGTTCAATGCATTTTGAATGATCACCCCGAAACGCATGTTCAAATTCATCTTTATGAGAAGAATGTGTTAGACGGTTCACCCAGTCATGGTGGATTTGTTTATTGATTTGTCCGACTTCACGCCATTGATCAATAATATCGTCCGGAATGACGAAGGGTTCATGTTCCCATCCAAGGTTTTTACGCGTTCCGGCAATTTCCTCGTCATTTGTAATGGCTCCATGCGCACTACAATCCCCTTCCTGGGTAGGCGCGCCGTAACCAATCTTGGTTTTACATGCTATTAGGCTAGGTGTGTCTGTTTTCTGTGCGTTTATAATGGCTTGTTCAATAGCTTGGTAATCATGACCATCTATTTCTTGCGTGTCCCAACCATAAGCTTGATAACGTTTCTGAACGTCTTCGGTGAAAGTAATGGAGGTTGGGCCATCAATAGTCACCTTATTATCATCATAAAAAACAATCAGTTTTGATAGCTTTTGATGACCAGCTAACGAACTTGCTTCGTGACTAACGCCCTCCATCAAACAGCCGTCGCCAGCAAACACATATGTATAGTGATTGATGAGATCATCGCCAAAACGCGCATTCAAAATACGCTCTGCCAATGCAAAACCGACTGAATTAGAGATTCCTTGTCCCAATGGGCCTGTTGTCGTCTCAATACCGCATTCAAAATCGACTTCCGGGTGACCGGGTGTATGAAAACCAAGCTGACGGAAATTCTTGATTTGCTCCAGCGTCATTTTCTCATAGCCAGTTAGATAAGCCAGAGAGTAGGGAAGCATGGAGCCGTGCCCGTTTGACACAATCAGGCGGTCACGATCAGCCCAAGTCGGGTCTTTTGGATTAAATTTAAAAAATTTGGAATAGAGAACCGTTGCAATATCGGCCATTCCCATCGGC
>JBCCLQ010000123.1:0-5438 GCA_039026795.1 Pseudomonadota bacterium | reverse complement strand
TTGGGCGAACCCCGATTTGCTGAAGCAGGGTTGGATGCACTTAAAGCTAACGGCCGTCATTGCTCTATCTGGGATTCATGGCGTGTTCTCCAAATGGCAGCGACGCTTTGCAGCCGATGAAAATACCAAATCTCATGTGTTTTACCGATATTGGAACGAAGCGCCGACCCTTTTGATGATCATCATAGTCATCATGGCTATTGCTGAACCGTTTTAGCCTTTTTTAAGACTTTTGCGTGTAGTCTAAGAATGTGTTGACAAGGGCGAGGTCCGGCGTTAAAACCTATTTATCTTTTTAAGAATTCCACAAAAATTGTGAGTTTTGCAGGCATTTGCCGCTTTGAGACACGGAAACGAGGGGTTTCCAAAATTAAACTAAAAAGACACATTCCATTAACGGTAGAGATTTTTCATTTTTCTTAAGTCTTTGATTATAAAGAATTTCTTATGAACTTAACAGAACTCAAAACACAATCACCAGCCGAGTTGCTGGCTTTCGCAGAAGAGTTGGAGATCGAAAACTGCAATTCTATGCGTAAGCAGGATATGATGTTCTCGATCCTGAAGCAATTGGCCTCTCAAGGTGTGCCGATTTCAGGGGCGGGCGTTTTGGAAGTTCTCCAGGATGGATTTGGTTTCTTGCGTTCACCGGAAGAAAACTACCTGCCGGGTCCTGATGATATTTATGTTTCACCATCGCAAGTGCGCCGCTTTGGGTTACGGACAGGTGATATCGTTGATGGTGAAATTCGCGCACCAAAAGATTCTGAGCGTTATTTCGCGCTTTTAAAAGTCAGTACAATCAATGGCGAAGCACCGGATAAAATCCGCCATCGCATCAACTTTGATAACCTGACACCGCTTTATCCGGAACGGAAAATTAATCTGGAGCTGGATGATCCAACTGCAAAGGCATTCACGCAGCGTGTGATCGAACTGACGTCGCCGCTTGGTTTTGGACAGCGGGCGCTCTTGGTTGCACCGCCCAGAACGGGTAAAACAGTGATGCTGCAAAATATTGCACAATCTGTGGCAACAAACCATCCCGATGCGTATTTGATCGTTCTGCTGATCGACGAGCGTCCCGAAGAAGTGACCGACATGGCGCGTTCGGTGCGCGGTGAAGTGATTTCTTCGACCTTTGATGAACCGGCTGCCCGTCACGTGCAGGTTGCTGAAATGGTCATGGAAAAGGCCAAGCGTCTCGTCGAACAAAAACGCGATGTTGTCATCCTGCTGGACTCAATTACACGTTTGGCACGTGCGTATAACACCGTTGTGCCATCATCGGGTAAGGTTCTGACAGGTGGTGTTGATGCCAACGCCTTGCAACGTCCGAAGCGTTTCTTCGGTGCCGCACGTAACATCGAGCAAGGCGGCTCTCTGACAATTATTGCAACAGCCTTGATTGATACAGGTTCGCGCATGGATGAAGTGATCTTCGAAGAATTTAAAGGAACAGGTAACGCCGAAATCGTTATGGATCGTAAGATTGCCGACAAACGCGTCTTCCCCGCGATTGATATTCAAAAATCCGGTACACGGAAAGAAGAGCTTCTGGTTGATAAGGATACCTTGCAGAAAATGTGGATTCTACGCCGTATCCTCAATCCGATGGGAACGGTTGATGCAATAGAATTCCTGCTTGGTAAAATGAAAACAACCAAGACAAATGATGAATTCTTCGACTCTATGAACCAATAGGTCTTTGAGTCCCTTCTATTTTTTCAAACACCCTCAAATTTTATCTTTTTTTGATGTTGTTTCGCTTTAATTTCGAAACGAAACTTATTGTCATAATGTAACTTTCCGTGATCTAATAAAGATACAAACCGATGAGCCGTCTGCGGGGCAACATTTCTTTACTGCAGAACGAGCCCGGATAAACAAAAAATAATAAGAACGAAAAGTTCGATCGGAAATAGGGTGAGAACAATGTCTGTACAATGCTCAATTAAGGGTACAAATGCTTCCGTAGGGAAGTTACCAAAATCTCTTCAATCCAAGCGCCTCAAAAAATGGCTGCTGGTTTTCACAACAGTTTTTGTTTTGAGCACTTTGCTTGTATCACAGGCCGGTGCAATAGAAACAACACGCGCTTCTGCTTTTGATCCTACTTTCAAAAACAGAGGAACAACCTCTCTCCAATCTTCTCCTTCCATGGACATGGCCGATAAATGCCTTCCCCTTCTCAATAAAGTCCGCCATACCTCTTCTTTATCTGCCATGGATCCAAACCGGCGCCCGGCCGGCCATAAAGCGGCAACTGTTGGCTTTGTGATAGGTCTCCGAATAGCCCTCGGACCAACAGAAGTCACCGGCTCCAATCGCGTAAGCATGGGTCCGCAAGTGTTACACTCACGTAATAGTGGAAGCAGCCATGCCCTCGCTGTTGCTGACTATCGTGCCTGTAAGAATAAAGCGGCCCTGAACGCATTAAATAAGACGACAAACTGGAATCGGTAAGGTTACCCGCAAACTCGATGTCCCTCGCGTCGCTTCACTGCCCCTGCTTTTGGAAATAAAAGTGGGGGCAGTTTTTATGCGCTATGGAATAGGCTGAACGCCACGAAAGCTGGAATACCATTCAGGCGCACTGCCCATTCCAGTT
Source organism: Pseudomonadota bacterium (assembly GCA_039026795.1). Classification (GTDB taxonomy): domain Bacteria; phylum Pseudomonadota; class Alphaproteobacteria; order Micavibrionales; family Micavibrionaceae; genus JAUHXT01. Next base: position 2,827 of record JBCCLQ010000123.1, on the reverse strand, counting down.
ATAAGACTGATCTCAGACATCGCCAGAAACAAAACAATACATCCTCCGATGGCAAAATAAGCGGCCTCTCCGGCTTTGGGAATAAGGCCGGCTCTTTTATCTGGTGGCAACAAATGCCCTAACGCCGTTTGCATGGCGTTCTTTGCAACCATCTGCGATATGAATATGCAGATATAGGCAAAGACTCCGACGATCAATGCATCAAAAATCATTTCTATATTTGTGCTGCCCAGGCGTTCGGTCACGAAGCTTTGTGCAGGGCTAAACATATATCCGGCAAAGCTGAAGGCGCTGAGTACAAGGCCGATAGCCAATCCGATATAACGCGGTTTTTTTGTAATATCTGATGTCGCTTTGTCTGCCATTTTGGCGATTGCCTCAATGGTTTTGTCAGACACGCCCATCGGATATTTTTTCTTGAGCACATAAGCTGTTCTGTTCGCAGAATGTCTCGCCGCTTGCAACAAACCCAGAGCAATGATTTTATAGCGTCCCGCTTCTTTTAAAAGTGTCGGAATATCCCCTTTATGGTGTGCGGCGTTTTCTAATTTTTTCAATCCACTGCGAATAAGCCCATCAATGAACGGCGGCATATTGACCAATTTTCCTTGATATCCGAATACAGAGGCTTTGAGAGGCTTATCCTTAATAAGAAAATCAATCTCTCCATATGGGAAGTTCAGATCATAGGACAGAGAAAGCATGTTTTCTTTTTCATGATGTATGCCCTCTTGATCCGTTTCAACTTTGATCATTTTGTTTTCAACGAGCTTACCCAGCTTTTGATTAAAGAGTGGCTTCACTTTATCAGGAATATTCTCTGGGTTTAATCTGAACTGGGTTCCTGCCTTAATAATGACCTGCATATTATGCGTAAACCAGCCTGTACCCGAACAATTGTTACATTTTAAGTAGCCGCGTGCTCCACATGTACGGCATGGGATTTTGCCCGAGCCACGACATAAATCACATTGCATTTGACCAGTCCCATAGCAAAAATGGCACTGTTTTTCAGTATTACCATTTTTTAAACGGCCTGTTCCGTTGCAATGAAAGCAATGGATTTTTCGTGTGCCATCGCATTTTGTACATCGCACTTGTCTGTGTCCATGACAGGCATGGCAAGTCACCTGTCCTTTTGTTTGACACGTATTACACCCTTCATACCAAACCAGACTCCGTTGGAAGTTATTCATGGATATGGGTTTTTTGTTATCCATACCCAAGCCCATGTCTTTGCGACTTAAGGCAGTCTGTTTCAGGCTTTCATGAAATGCTGAATCATGTACGATTTCATTTAAATACTGGCGAACATTTTGGTCGGCTTCTTCTTGTGATTCATAAACCTCGCCAGCATGCTTTCCATGCATTGTTTTGAGTTGAACATCAGGCTCAATTAAAAAATGTACACTGGCTTTTGCGTCATAAGAAAAGGGTTCAAATTTATTTAGACGAACATTTTCCGCTTTTACACCATTGCCTGCGGATAAAGCGCGCACGGTCTTTAACGCTTTTTTTTCCAGTTTGCTCTGTAAATCTTGATCTAAGGGCTGTGGTGTATTCTCACTCACAAATTCGCCTTTAAAAACTCTAATGTTCTGCCATCGGCCAATGTCGCTGCTTCTGCGTTATAATGCGCACCGCCTGGTCTTGAAAAAGCATGATCCATTCCAGCGTAGGAATGCAAAGTTACATGGTCATTGCCATTCAAAGTATCTTTGATTTTTGCCTGTGCATCCTTATCGACATATTCATCTTCTTCGGCGATATGCAGCATCAGCGGATTTTGAATATTCTCTGCCTCGTTCAATATGTCCTGAATGCCGACACCGTAATAGCCGACAGAGGCATTGATATCGCTGCGTGTTGCCATCAAGTACGCCAGCTTTCCACCCAAACAATATCCCATACACCCAACTTTCCCTGTGCTATCTGCGTGGCCGCGAATGGTGTGCTTTGTTGCGCGCAAATCTTCAATGCCTTTATCAACGTCAAAAGCTTGAAATAGCTCAAATGCCAGCGCCCATTCTTCATCTGTTTGATCGGTTAGCTCAATACCCGGTTCAATGCGCCAGAATAGATCAGGACAAATGGCGATATAGCCTTGGGATGCCAGCCAATCGCACTTTTCACGCATAACCGCGTTGATACCGAAAATTTCCTGTATCACCACAACGGCCGGAGCAGGCGTTTGTGCGGGCATGGCCACATAGGCTTTAAAATCGCCCCCGTCTTTTGCTGGAATTGTTAAAAAGCTCATCATATTCCCCTTTATTCATTGCATAAGAACTATAAGCCATATCCAGCCACTTTTCTATATCCGCCTTCTTTGCTATAGGGATAGGCAAGAAAGGCAATACAGATGAAAATTAAATTTGATGTGGAGTGCACACCTGAAGAAGCGCGGACATTTTTTGGTCTACCGGACGTCGTTCCGATGCAGCAGCGTTTGATGGATGATATGGAAGCCAAAATGGCTGAAAATATTCAAAATTTGGACCCTGAACAGCTGGTCAAAACATGGCTGCCTTTAAGCGTTCAGGGTTGGGGCGAAGTACAGAAAATGTTTTGGGCGCAAATGGGCATGAAATCTCCAATGCCGGATCAGTCCGACAGCAATAACGACGCATGACCGATACAATTTATGCATTGTCGTCTGCTCCCGGTAAGGCGGGGGTCGCAGTCGTTCGAGTATCGGGCGATAAAGCGTTTGAGTCTTTTAAGCTATTGATAAATAATAATAAAGTGCCGAAAGCTAGAGACGCGCAACTCGTCGTTTTAAAAGATCCGAACACAAAGCAAACAATCGATAACGCACTTGTTTTAC
>JBCCLQ010000122.1:0-5458 GCA_039026795.1 Pseudomonadota bacterium | reverse complement strand
GCGACGACTAGTACCTCCAGAATAATCACCATACGCTAAATTCCAAAAATCCTCCCATTGTTCAGTATAATACTTACCGTGGCGAGTAAAATGTCCTTCTTGGATTTTATTATGAAACTCAATGTAATCTTGAAGGGTAAAATGGGACAGACCGTTTTTAACAAATTCGAACTCGTTCTTACCGAGTTTAAATATGAAAGGCCGATTTATTCTGAAGATCAAGTTTGCTAGCCCCAAAAAAATCAAACCAAAATAAATTAACTTAAGCCTAGCTGAACTGCTTAAACCATATGCGTTATCATTATAATTAGAAATGTTATTAAAACTAAGATGCTGCGAAAAAAAGTCGTTAAAGATTATTACATAACCTATTAATGGAATCGCAATGGCACATCTAGGCAACCATCCATCCAGCATCCAGACATAATCAGACCATTTGAAATTATAAACAAATGTGTCAAAGCTAGGAAAACTTGGAAGCTTAAAATTCATTATTTATTAATTAGCATCTTTGCTTCAACAAATAACTATATTATTGGCGATAACTTTCAAAAATAAGCTTTATAACAACGTTGCGACTGTCGGGACGTTGGCGCTGAAGGCCAGTGTTGAGAATTGAATGGCCTGACGTGTTTGAATGGCGAGCAGTTCCGCGCCCAACGCATTCTGGTCGCCTACCGTTAAATCATCACTACCACTATCCAGCACATTGATCACATTGCGTGTGAAATCCAATCGGTTCGTGATCGTGCCCAAATCGTTCTGCAATGTGCGGCCGTAATTCCTCAAAACCTCACGCGCTTCATCCAGATCATCCAGAATTTTTGTCATTTCCGATTTGCTGATGAAATTATCACGCACCAAGCCCAGCGCATTGGTGGTCGCATCAATGCCTTCAGTTACAAGCGTACTGGTACGGTCTTCATTGAAAATGGTTTCCATGTCATCACCTTCCAACAAACCGATACCGCGATAGTTTGCATCAATCGCAATACGGTCAATCTGCTGCAAGATATCCAGATAGTCATCGCGCGTATCCATCGCCGCGGCCGACACATTCACATCCGGATTTTGCACAAACAAATCCCCGCCCCATTCGATGATGTAATTCAGATTACTGTTGTTGGGTAAATCGTTCCACAAACCATCAGCGCGCAAATGCGCAAAGTTTTCGGGGTTACCAGGACCAAAGAACTGATTTGGTTCTCCGGGTGCCCAGTTCTCGTAAGATCCATTTACAGCAGATCCAGTAGATAAACCTTGCCAGAATTGTTGCCCTGCTTCCGGTCCAACAACCCATCGCCATACACCTTCGACTTCATCATCACTCCCACCCAACCAACTTGTTGCGGTCAGAAGTCCAAAAACCACATCATTTTCTTCCTGGGATGTAATGGTGGCCAAATGCCCCGTCACTTCGGGCACACCATTCAATCCCGCATTCTCTGCATTAATTCGGGCATTTTCCCAAGTCGCAAAATCGGTTGTGTTTTGATAAAAATTTCCAAGTGTGGGGAAGTAACCCTTATCCCCATTACGAGCACGGATATAATCGATTGCCCGCTCATCCACTTCTTCATCCGTGGCAGGAAATAGATCGGTTAAGCCTTCCAAAATGAGCGCCTCTGCCTGATCAATCAGATCCAAAACAGCTTCCAATCCGTCACTGGCGACCTGCACCGTACGAATGGATTGCCCGATGCCGTCGATGACGCGCGACAAATCGTTTGATCGAAACTGTAAAAATTGTGAGGTGAAAAAGTTTTGCGGATTATCTACAGCGGAATTGACGTCGAGTCCGGTCGCAAGCTTGTTCGTCGCTTCTTGCGCACGACGATCCGCTTGTTTTATCGCCACCAGCTGATCCTTCAGCCCCGGCGGAAGTATGCTTCCTATGCCACTTGTCATACAGAATCCTTCTGTATGCGAAAAATTAAACTTCCCGCATTACTACCATATTAGGCATACAAATCTTAAAAATCCCGTAAATTTTTGGTTAAAATCGGCAAGTTTCAACAGGCATAATTGGCCTTAATCGCCAAAAATCACTTTGAAATCTTTTTTCACGTCATCGACGACTTTTTCGATTTTCTCGACTTCTTTGGTAACACCTTTCAGATAACCGGCTTGATTGGCTTCTTTTTCGGCGACCGACATGTATTTTGTAATGATTTGCGTAATCGCATCACGCGCCAGAACACCGTTTTCCTTACGCCCTATACCCGACAATCTGACAGACGGAATATTGATGGTTCCCAAATCACCCCCCAATAATGTCACACTCGGGTTAAGCGTGGACGCGCCAATCACCATGTTTTGCACAATCACACGTATTGTCTCACTCCCCATGCTTTCCTTTTGCGGTTTGGCTTGCGCCAGTTTTTTCAAATCATTCAGGTTCGTGCCCTTCTCGGTCACTTCCAAATTCACGACCGACCCTTCAACCTGAATATTCTTAAAATCAATCAGCTCCTTTGACGCCGTATTCAAACCGATATTGATCCGCTCCGATGTCATGGCATAGGGCTTTTTGTAGCCGGGTGGATTTCCTATCTTCAATCCGTTAACTGTAACTTTTTTATCGGTCAGCGAAATATCGAGTGACGAAATTTTAACCGTGACACCCAACGCATTACTCGCTATGCGCTCTGCCGCACGTTTGGTTAAATCACCAAAATTCAAATACACGAATATCCCGCCCATCAAAATGACGAGACCGAGAACCATAAATATGAATTTCACAGGATTGGATTTGGATTTTTTAGCCATGATAATACGTCCCTTTTCAAATAATACTGCACCTAAGCATAAGAACAGCGGACCTCAAAATAGAAACTTGGAAAATACTCCATAAAACCTATCTCAATCCCATGAAAAACGTTCAAGTTGTTTGGTTTAAAAGGGATTTAAGGGTTGAGGATCATGAGCCGCTGATAGAAGCGCTCAAACATGGCCCCGTGATCCCGCTTTACATCATTGAACCGGACTTATGGGCTCAACCCGATCTCTCGAGTCGGCATTATGATTTTATCACTGAATGTTTGCATGATTTGAACGAACGCCTGAAAAAGCTTGGTCAACCGCTGATCATTCGCGTTGGTGAAGCTGTCGATGTTCTCAATGAACTGCAAAGCCAAACACAGTTCGAAACACTCTGGTCTCATCAGGAAACATGGAACGGCTGGACTTACGAACGTGATCTGGCCGTCAAACGTTGGGCACAAGATAAAGGCATTGCCTGGTACGAACCGTCACAATTCGGTGTCATCCGCCGCATTCAAAACCGCAATGGTTGGGCGGCACGTTGGACCAAAAAAATGAACGGCGATATTTTACCGCCGCCTGCCCGATTAGAGCCTATCGATATCAAAAGCCAGAACATTCCAACAAAAGAAAAACTCAATATTACCCCTGATCCCTGCCCACAGCGTCAAACAGGAACACGCGAACAAGCGCTGAAAGACCTCAACGCATTTTTGTATGAACGCGGTGAAGGCTATCAAAAGGAAATGTCATCACCCGTAACGGCCTTTACGTCCTGCTCGCGTCTATCAGCGCATTTATCATTCGGTACAATTTCGATGCGCGAAGTCTATCAAATTGCCGCCATCCGAACACGTGAAATTGCGAACTTACCACGTAGCGAAACAGGAAAATGGCCGGGTGCTATGCGCGCCTTCAATGGCCGCCTGCGTTGGCATTGTCACTTTATCCAAAAACTGGAGGATGACCCACGCTTCGAGTTTGAAAACATGCATTCCGCTTATGATGGATTGCGCGAACCCGACTTTGATGATGCGAAGTTCGAAGCCTGGAAAGCAGGCATGACGGGATATCCGCTCATTGACGCCTCTATGCGTGCCCTGAATGCAACGGGCTGGTTGAATTTCCGCATGCGCGCCATGCTGGTGAGCTTCGCGAGTTATCACCTCTGGCTGCATTGGCGTAAACCATCACTACATCTGGCCGGATATTTCATGGATTACGAACCCGGTATTCATTACTGCCAGCATCAAATGCAATCAGGCACAACAGGCATCAACGCGATCCGCATTTATAACCCGCTCAAACAAGGGATGGATCAGGACCCGGATGGTGTTTTTATCAAACAATGGATACCCGAACTCCGTGATGTCCCCTCAGACTTCATCCATAAAGTTGAACATTTGCATGACCTTGCCCCTGACTACCCCAAAATGATCGTGCATGAAAAAGAAGCCCGCAAAGCCGCAGCCGATAAAATCTATGGCATTCGAAAATCAAAAACACACCGTGAAGAAGCCGATGAGATTGTCGATAAACATGGCAGTCGCAAATCCGGTATGGATCAAGGCTTCAGGAAACGGAACGGCAAAGGAGTTATAACCTTACGCGAAGCCAAACAGGGCGAATTGCCGTTATAGCTTACTTACACCAATATCATCACAGCGACCAAAACGGTGATTGAAATAATCACCCACAAAACAGCACCGTATAAAAACGGCATCATACCCATTTCCTGAAGAGATTGACGCGATAAAGCGGTTCCAATCAAAAACAAAGTCAAAACCATCAACTGCTCTGCCAAAGCCGCTATTGCATAACCTGTACTTTCCAAAGCCGGAAAAAAAGTAACAAGACAAGCAGCGATCACAAATCCTGGAATAAACCAGGGCACTTTCATTTTGGCCTTTTCACCATCTGCGTCTTTCTCGACATTTTGATAAGAAATGATAAAGGCGAGCGCTAAAACCAAGGGTAAAATCCACAAAGCACGCACCATTTTTACAGTCACGGCGACTTCCATGGCTTCGTGACCATATGCCATGGATGCACCGACGACTGAACTTGTGTCATGAATAGCTATCGCCGCCCACAAACCAAATTGATTTTGGCTTAACCCCAACCAATTGCCTATAACGGGGAATATAAACAGCGCAAGAGCATTCAATATAAATACAACACCCAATGCTATTGATATTTCATGGTCCTTGGCCTTTAAAACAGGAGCCGCCGCAGCAATGGCGCTACCGCCGCAAATGGCCGATCCGAAACTAATCAGTGTCGTAATATTACGCCCTACCTGAAACAAACGCCCCAAAGCCAGACCAAGACCCATCGCAAAGCCGATACTTGTTACGGTATACACAATTCCACTTATCCCGGAATCTAGTATCACCGACAGGTTCATGCCTGCACCTAACCCCACAATACAAACCGCTAACAATTGTGGTGTAATTTTCGGGGTGATGTCTGAAAACGGATTACCAAAAAGAAGTACGAAGAGAATACCGGCTGTCAGAGCAATCGCTCCGGAAACAAAAGGCAAAAGACACGCCAATGCACAAATTATAAAAGTGGCCTTGTTCATCATAAAAAATTCAATGAATGGTGCGGGTGGTCGGACTCGAACCGACACGTCCTTGCGGACACCAGATTTTGAGTTTATTTAATCTGCCTATAACCCACTGATTTAATT
>JBCCLQ010000121.1:0-5621 GCA_039026795.1 Pseudomonadota bacterium | reverse complement strand
GATAATTTGGCAGACGCTTATCAGACCATTCGGAACGAGCTTGCCCAATATGGTAGCGGTTTGGATAAAAAGCCGGAACTTGTAGGGCTCACAAAAATGGATGCTTTGGGTGAAGAGCTTGCACAAGATCAAGCAAAAACTTTCGAGAATGAAACGGGTATTAAACCTTTTGTATTTTCGTCTCTCTCCCAAGAAGGGTTGAAGCTTGTTCTCTACGCCCTATCCGACTGTATTCGTGAAAAAGAAAAACAAACCGAAGAGGGTGTACATGCAGAAGCGGATTAAGAACGCAAAGCGTATCGTTATAAAAATTGGTTCCGCACTTTTGGTGAACCAGGATAGCGGTGAGCTGCATGAGGCTTGGCTGCATTCATTGGCACAAGATGTATCCGAGTTGCATAAACAGGGTAAAGAAATTGTATTGGTATCATCCGGTTCGATTGCTCTGGGTCGTAATGCGCTTAAAGTATCCAGAAAAATGGCTCCAACCTCTATCCCGCTGGAAGCTAAGCAAGCAGCTGCGTCTGTGGGGCAAATCGCGCTGATGCAGGCCTATTATGCCGCCTTCAAAAGTCACGACATTACGATTAGCCAAATTTTATTAACCCCTGCTGATACCGAAAACCGCCGTGCGCATTTGAATGCCCGCTCTACTTTTACCAAGCTTTTGGATGAAGGTATTATTCCGATCATCAATGAAAACGATTCTGTGGCTACGGCCGAAATCCGTTTTGGTGATAATGACCGTTTAGCAGCGCGCGTGGCTCAAATGACAGAAGCGGATTTACTGATTCAGCTCTCGACGACAGATGGGCTCTACACCGCAGACCCTTCTGAAGATAGAAAAGCAGAGCATATTGCCCATGTTGAAAAGCTATCACGCGAACATTTCGATATGGCCGGTGATGTGGTTGAAGGACTCAGTACCGGTGGAATGATTGCCAAACTGGAGGCAGCTAAACTCGCTATATCCGCCGGTACACAAATGATTATTGCCAAGGGCACGGACAATAACCCTATTCAGGCTTTAATAGACGGTGCACGTTGTACAATCTTTGATGCGCAGGAAACTCCCGGCCCTGCGCGCAAGCGCTGGATAGCCACACATGTTAAGCCAAAGGGGAGTGTGAGCATTGATGATGGCGCGCTGAAAGCTCTGAAATCCGGCAAAAGCCTGCTTCCGGCAGGGGTGCGCAGGGTTTCAGGTGATTTTGTCCGTGGTGATGCCATTCAGCTTTTGAATTTAGACGGTGAACAAATTGGAGTGGGCTTAAGCGCCTATGATAATGGTGAAGCGCTTCAAATTATCGGTAAGAAAAGCGCAGAGATACAATCCATCCTCGGTTATGCTGGTCGTGATGAACTCATTCACCGCGATGATCTGGTCTTGCAGGTATAGCCTAGCCGTGCGTAAGATAGGCGCATGAGAACAGACACACCGAAAACCATTTACCTCAAAGATTACACCCCACCCGTTTATTCTGTTGAGCATGTGAATCTCTATTTCGAGCTGTATGACGATAAAACGGTTGTGAAGGCTGATACCTATTACAAGCGCATAGAGGAGCGTAAAGGGCCGCTTGTTTTAAATGGTGAGCATCAAAAGCTGATCAGCATTCAAAAAGATGATCAGGATTTTGAGGATTACAGACTTGATGACAAAACGCTCGTTATTGATAACCCGGGAGATCAATTCTCGCTGTCCATCACAACTAAAATTGATCCGGCTTCGAATACCGCGCTGGAAGGGCTCTATAAATCCGGCGACACATACTGCACCCAATGTGAAGCTGAGGGTTTTCGTCGGATTACCTATTACCAGGACCGCCCCGATGTTTTAAGCACCATGAGCGTACGGATTGAAGCGGATAAAGACTCTTATCCTGTTCTGCTCTCCAATGGTGATTTAATGGACGAAGGCGATTTGGGTAAAGGTCGCCACTACACCGTATGGAATGATTCAACACCAAAGCCCTGTTATCTCTTCGCCCTTGTGGCCGGAAATCTGGTGCATATCAAAGATCAATTCACGACTGGGTCGGGCAATGATGTGGATTTGTATATCTATGTTCGCCCGGGCGATGAGACGCAATGCGATCATGCTATGGCCTCGCTCATTAAATCCATGAAGTGGGATGAAGAGGTCTATGGCCGGGAATACCAATACTCCCGTTTCAACATTGTGGCTGTGAGCGACTTTAATATGGGGGCGATGGAAAACACGTCACTCAATGTTTTTAATACGGCTTTGGTTCTGGCACAGCAAGAAACAGCGACGGATACAGATTTTATGCGCGTGGAAAGCGTGATTGCGCACGAATACTTCCACAACTGGACAGGCAACCGTGTGACCTGCCGCGACTGGTTTCAACTCTCTTTGAAAGAAGGACTGACTGTTTTTCGGGATCAGGAGTTTTCGGCCGACTTAAACTCCCGCAGCGTGCAAAGGATTGATGACGTCAGTTCTCTCAGGCGCTTGCAGTTCCCTGAGGATGCCGGCCCCCTCGCCCATCCGATCCGTCCTGATAATTACATAGAGATCAATAATTTCTATACCATGACCGTGTATGAGAAAGGTGCAGAAGTCATCCGGATGTTCCATACCCTGCTTGGGCCTGAAACTTATCGCAAGGCTACAGACCTTTATTTTGAGCGCTATGACGGCATGGCCGTGACGTGCGAGGACTGGGCGCAGTGTATGGAGGATGCCTCAGGTCAGGACTTAAGCCAATTCAAGCTTTGGTATTCACAGGCTGGAACACCGGAAGTGAACGCTCAAACAAACTACGACGAATCTGCCCAACAATTCTCAATTACGTTCAAACAAAATGTGCCGGATACACCCGGCCAAACAGACAAAAAACCGATGCATATACCGATCGCTGTCGGGCTTATTGGTTCTGATGGTGATGATTTGATTGAAACCAGAGTTTTAGATTTCAAAGAATCCGAACAAAGTTTTTCTTTTGGTGGTATTGCCCAAAAACCTGTTCCGTCTATTTTGCGGAACTTCTCAGCGCCGATTAAACTCACCTCTGATCTCAGTAACGATGATCTGGCATTCCTCATGGTCCATGACAGTGATGGGTTTAACCGCTGGGAAGCTGGTCAGACATATTCGTTAAATATTATACAGGACATGCTGGATAACGGATCTGACGTACCAGCCGATTATCTGTCAAATATGGGCGCTTTGTATGATCGTGCGCTTGATCCCTCTTCCGATAAAGCACTGATAGCTCGAGCAATCAGTATTCCCTGGATACCCGAGATCGCACAAAAGCAGGATATTGTTGATCCGCAGGCTATTCATGAAACCCGTGAAAAGGTTTTGAATGCTCTTCTCGATGCGCATGGAGATAAACTCAAAGAGCTATACGAGACCAATCGCGATGATGGAACCTATGCGATTACACCCGAAGCTATGGGGAAACGCGCACTCAAAAACAGTGCGATGTTGCATTTGGTCAATTATCTAACACCCGACGATGCCGCTTTGTTGATGGGTGCCTATAACAGCTCGGATAACATGACAGATCGTATGGCAGCCTTTAACGGGCTAGTAAATTGTGATCACTCGGAACACGGTATCGCTGTTACAGATTTTTTCGAGAAGTTTAAGGCTTACCCTCTAGTCATTGATAAATGGTTTTCGGCTCAGGCCATGGCGCGCCGTACTTCCGCTTTTGATGATTTGCAGGCGTTGCGTGAACATACAGAGTTTCATATGAAGAACCCGAACCGCGTGCGTTCGCTTTACGGCGCCTTTGCCATGAACAATCCTGTGATTTTCCACAGTGCAGATGGTCGTGGATATAACTTCCTCAAAGACTTCATCATTGAGTTGTGTCCGATTAACCCGCAAATCTCGGCGCGATTACTGACACCGATGCGGGAATGGCGACGCTATACACCGGATCGTCAAGAGAAAATGAAAGCGGCTTTGGAAGAAATTTTAAACACTCCTGATCTTCCGGCAGATGTGTTTGAAATTGTCAGCAAAAGCCTTAAATAGTATTATTCACAATCAAAACTTATGATTTTCAGTTTAATCTTGCGTTAAACGCATGCCAGACATAACATAATTTCCGGTAAGTAATTCTAACGGCGAGGTTTTTATGGCTTTAGATATAGTGGGGCAACTCCCTAGGGCATCCATTTTATATGAGAACGACGATGGCTTAAAAGTTGTTAGAAAGCCTGGCTTGCTCGTAGCCTGTCCTAAAGAGGGTTTTCAAAGAGTGCGTGGAGTTGGTGAAACAGTTGACGATGCAATGACTTCTTTTAGAGATAATTTAAAATCTCTTATTGATTGGGGTGAAGAATTATTTTTTAGAATGCATAAGGAAGCAGAACCTAAACCCGTCGAAGTTAATCCAAGGGGCAAGCTGGTTCTAGCAAGGTAATTTCCTTTTATTACGAATCTTCATAACTTCTATTTATGGAACTTTTTTCCTTAAACGCATGCGGCATAGATGAAGTTGGTCGAGGTCCGTTGGCTGGACCTGTAATGGCAGCCTGTGTTTTCATTCCTCAGCACTCACAATCTCTGGATTTTTGGTCGTATATTACGGACAGCAAGAAATTATCCGCCAAGAAACGTGATTACCTCTATGATTTTATTATTGAGCACACCCAATACGGTATTGGAGAATGTAGCCCTGAGGAAATTGATAACCTGAACATTCATCATGCCACCCTACTCGCCATGAAGCGCGCGCATGCCAATGCCAATATTCAAGCTGAAATGGCATTGGTGGACGGTAAATTCTGTCCTGAGATCCCCTGCCCGGCTCAGGCCGTTGTTAAGGGTGATAGTAAGCATATTGAAATTGCCGCCGCTTCTATCATCGCCAAAGTCACGCGCGATCGCATGATGGCAAAACTGCATGAAGAGTTTCCTATGTACGGTTGGAAGAAGAATGCAGGCTACGGCACAGCCGAACATCGTACAGCCATTGAAAAGCATGGCATTACCGAGTATCACAGAAAATCTTTTGCACCCTGCATGGCCTACGCCGCCTAGATTCCATATCAACTTGTTCCACTAACGTTCTGACTCCAAACAAACTTTTTTGATTTTTAGTCTTGACGGCGAGTCGCTGATGACTCATGATTCGACCTCTGTGGAAGTAAAAGGAAAGCAAATGTCGAGTCAAAAAAAGACGAAATCAACAGGCAATTCCAATGGAATTGTCGAAAGTAACTCTATCCTCCTGGGTAACTGTGTTGAAAAACTCAAATCAATTGAAAACAAGAGTGTAGACTCGATATTTGCTGACCCACCCTATAATTTACAACTGAATGGCGACTTGCACCGCCCGAATAATTCCAAAGTTGATGCCGTGGATGATCACTGGGATCAATTTGATAGCTTTGCAGCTTACGACGCTTTCTGCCGTGAATGGTTGTCTGAATGCCGGCGTGTTTTGAGAGATGACGGCTCTATCTGGGTGATCGGCAGTTATCACAATATTTTCCGCCTTGGTTCTATTTTACAGGATTTGGGATATTGGATATTGAATGACGTCGTTTGGCGTAAATCCAATCCTATGCCGAATTTCCGAGGCAAACGGTTCACAAACGCTCATGAAACCCTGATTTGGGCGGCGAAAAGCGAG
>JBCCLQ010000120.1:0-5624 GCA_039026795.1 Pseudomonadota bacterium | reverse complement strand
GTCAAAGAGTTCATCTTCAGAACTTGAACGCGATATTAAAATTCGAGCATCTAAACTCAAACCAAAATTCGAAAAAGGTTTATACCGCTACAGCTTATGTTTCCTATATTTAAATCGTCTTTTGATTCATACAAAAAAGGATATTTCATCAACCTTAAAGCTTTTGCCTGAAACGCAGAAAGACATGCCAAACGCAAATCAAAATATCGGTTTTCTTTTAAAGCGCGCTTACACCGAGAAAAAGAAATTGCAGGAAGACCATGAAAAACTTAAACGCATGCGTAGCTGTCTTTATGATTTGGAAATCTATTTTTCTGAACTGAATTCAGTATTGCTGAATTATTTAAAACAAGAGGAGGCCGATCGCGTATATACAGCTTTCAGAGCACGTTTGCGGTATATGGAATTTGAGCGAGCATCACAAAAACTTCATGATATTTTGAAACAAGAGGATCTCAAAAAAAGCCACCTATTTTCAAATGAAAAAGAGCAAAAAATTATACATTTGGGTGAAAAAATTATTTCTATTTTGAAAACCAATCTGGATGATCTGAAACGCGAAAATGATATGGTTCTGGACTTATCCGAGCTTCGACTTTTATTTAGTTTTTTGCATACATCCGAAACACGGGTACATAAATTTATTGATAAATACACAGCACCGTTTTTAGCATTTCAATATCAGCTTCTATTGAAACAAGCTTTCCGTTTGGGACAAATTGGGTCATTCGAAAAGCTTTTTGTATTACACAAAGATTTTATTCAAGGCATGACAGAAAGTTATGATCAAAAAGAAAGTGTTCAATTCTATGATAACGATACACTCAAAAGAGCTGAGCATACATTGACATCGGGCATGTCGGCCATTCCTGATATTTTTGATCAAATGGAAGATGCTAAAAATGATCTGTATCAGGTTTTATCGCTCATTCGCGAATGTCATACAAACGCAGAATAAAAGCCTGATTTTTCTGAAATTTCGCGCTATATTATTGATATCAAATCAAGAGGTTATCTTATGAATATAAGCAAAGTTGCAGTGATTGGTTCTGGTGTCATGGGAAGCGGCATTGCCGCACAAATAGTCAATGCAGGTATCCCTGTTGTTCTTCTCGATATCAAGGTTGAGGGTAAAGACTTGGCTGCTGAGGCTGTTCAAAAAATGCTGAAAACCGATCCTGCGCCGTTTATGCATAAGAAAAATGCTAAGCTTATTACCACCGGCACAATTGATGACAATATGGATTTGATTGCCGATTGTGACTGGATTGTCGAAGTCGTTTTAGAAAAATTAGAGATTAAGCACGCGACATACGAAAAAATTATCAAACATAAAAAGAAAGATGCACTGGTTTCATCCAATACGTCGACCATTCCATTGAAGCTTTTGGCTGAACCGTTTGATAAAGATTTCAAATCAATATTTATGATTACGCATTTTTTCAACCCACCGCGTTATATGCGTTTGCTGGAAATCATTGCGAGCGATGATACGGATAAAAAAGCGATTGAAACTATCCGGGATATTTGTGATGTGCGGCTCGGTAAAGGTGTTGTGATGTGTAAGGATACGCCGGGTTTTATCGTTAATCGTTTACTCGTATATTGGATTCAAACAGCATTAAACGTTGCCATCGAGGACGGCGTATCCATTGAAACAGCTGATGCCGTGATGGGTAAACCTGTCGGTATTCCGAAGACGGGTGTGTTTGGGCTGATTGACTTGGTCGGTGTGGATTTGATGCCCTATCTATCCAAATCGCTTTTGGAAACCCTGCCCAAAGATGATGCCTATCGGGATGTGGCCAAGGACTATGCGTTTGTTCAGCAAATGATTGATGCAGGCTATAACGGGCGCAAAGGCAAGGGCGGCTTTTATCGCTTGAATCCTGATGCACCGAAAGGCACAAAGGAAAAACAGGCCTTACGCATTGCCGCTGATAAATTTGATGAAAGCCAATATGAGAAGGCCGATAAACCACGGCTGGATTCTGTCGCCGCTGGCAAAAAGGGGCTTCGCGCCGTTGTCGAAACGGAGGATGATGGCGGTCAATATGCTTGGAAAGTATTGAGCAAAACATTGGCTTATGCGGCTTCGCTTGTGCCGCAAATCGCAGATGATATAGCCGCCGTCGATGAAGCCATGCGCTTGGGCACAAACTGGAAGAAAGGCCCGTTCGAAATGATTGACGCGCTCGGTCCGAAATGGTTTGCCGATAAGCTGGCCGAAGAAGGTTTTCGTGTGCCTGAGCTTCTCTCAAAAGTTGGTGATGGCACATTCTATAAAGTTGAAGATGGTAAACTGCATACATTCGGCACGAACGGTCAATATCATGAAGTCAAACGTCCTGACGGTGTGCTGCTACTGCGCGATATCAAGCTCGGTTCAGAGCCAGTCATTAAAACAGGCAGCGCAGCTGTCTGGGATATTGGTGATGGCGTTTTGTGTGTTGAATTTACCGGTAAGATGAACGCTTTGGATGACCAGGTTTTCGAAGCCTATCAGAAAGCCATCAAGCTCATCGGCGATGGACAAGGTGACTACAAAGCGCTCGTCATTCATAATGAAGGTACACACTTTTCGGCCGGTGCAAATTTGGGACTGGCGATGTTTGCCGCCAATATTGCGCTTTGGCCGCAGATCGAAGCGCTCGTATCCGGTGGACAGAAAGTCTATCAGAAATTGAAACATGCTCCTTTCCCTGTTGTATCGGCTCCTTCGGGGATGGCTTTGGGGGGGGGATGCGAAATTCTGTTGCACTCCGATCATGTTCAGGCGCATTCGGAAACCTATTGCGGCCTTGTTGAAGTCGGCGTGGGTGTACTTCCGGCTTGGGGCGGATGCAAGGAAATGATTTTGCGCTACATGGACGAAGAACAGGATAACTACGATAAGGCGACTGGTGGAGAAACAGTATGGTTTTCACCAAAAAACACGCCAA
The DNA here is from genome assembly GCA_039026795.1 of Pseudomonadota bacterium. Taxonomy (GTDB): domain Bacteria; phylum Pseudomonadota; class Alphaproteobacteria; order Micavibrionales; family Micavibrionaceae; genus JAUHXT01. Next base: position 2,682 of record JBCCLQ010000120.1, on the reverse strand, counting down.
TGGGTGCAGTTCGTAAAGCCTTTGAATTGATTGCAATGGCGACTGTTGCAAAATCTGCACAGGAAGCCAAACAGTATAAATATTTAAAGGACAGCGACGGCATCACCATGAACCGTGATCGTTTGTTGTTTGATGCAAAGACCAAAGCCTTGGAATTGACAAAGAATTACACGGCACCTGAAAAACGTGATGATTTGCGCTTGCCCGGCGCTACCGGAAAAATGGCTTTGGATTTGGCGGTCAGTGATCTGCGGACATCCGGTAAGGCTACACCTTATGATGTTGTTGTTTCCGAGGCTGTCGCAAAAGTTTTAACAGGCGGTAATGCAGACTGGACAGAGCCTGTTGATGAAGATCATATCTTAAAATTGGAACGCGAAGAGTTTATGGCATTGGTGCACAAGGACGGTACGATGGATCGTATTGAGCATATGCTTACTACAGGAAAACCGCTACGCAATTAAAAAAGGCCGCTTATTTCAGCGGCCTTCAAAAACTATTTCCAAAACTATTTGGTTAAACGTTCGTCGAACACTGGCTGTGCCGTGCCTTGAACAGGTTCAATGATAGGCTCTGGTTCAGGTTCAATCACCGCTGGCGCAGGAGCCGGTTCAGGAGTAGGCGCTGGCGCAGGTGGTGTTTCAACGACGACCGGTGCCGGCTCTGGTCTTTCGAAAAGAACGGTTCGTTCCTCCGCATAAGCTGAACCTCGACCGCAATTTTCTAATTCATCAGATGTACATTCCGGTACTGACCCGCAGGCCGAAACCAAGATGGAAGCAAATCCGACAATCGCTATGGTAGAGAATTTATTCATTTGGCTCTCCTTTATGCTCTATTTTGTCAAACGCTCGTCGAACATAGTGTCGGCTGTACCCTGAACAGGTTCGTTAATAACGGCAGGCTCAATAACCGGTGCTGGCTCTGGCTCATAAGCAGGAGCAGGCATAGCCGCTTCGTTTACCGGGTTAGACACTTTATAAGTTTCATTGCTACCTGATGCCACTGTACGCTCTTCACTATATGCGCCCGTGCCGCATTCCAGATCATCAATACATCTGTCAGGGTGAGAAGAACAGGCTGAGAGCAATAGAGCCGCAGATCCCGCTGCGCAAAGGCTTAAAATCTTGTTCATTGGGTTATCCTCAATTCATGTTACGATAGCCGAAGTATATAAGGATTTTTTTGCAACACAAGACTTTTTCAATAATAACAAATGGATAGTTTTATCGACATATACTGTGAACGCCTTGGCCCAGGTCTTTTGGCAGAGCCAATTAATGCAATCACCAACCTCTCTTTTTTCATCGCTGCGTCTTTTTGTTTGCATTTGGCCTATAAGAAAGATGCCTTGGATTGGCGTTCCGGCGCGCTTATAACTCTCGTTTATATTATCGGAACAGGTAGCACACTTTTCCATACGACTGCGACATTCTGGGCGATGCTAAGCGATGCTTTGCCGATTTTATTCTACCAAATTGTGTTCCTTCAGGTTTACAGCTCACGGGTTATCGGCTTGTCGTGTCGATATAGCAGTGGTCTGTTGGCCTTGTTCTTACTCACCGTTTTTATGTTTGGGCAATTACCGTCTGATTGGTTGAATGGATCTATCGGGTATTTCCCGGCGCTCCTCTTTTTATATGGGCTATCATATTGGCATTGGCGTTTTGCCAGTGTCGAAAAAAACTTAATGCTTCAGGCATCAGGTATTTTCACAGTATCGCTTTTCTTCCGTTCTATTGATATGTATGTCTGTGACAGTTTGCCGTTAGGAACTCACTTCCTGTGGCATATTCTGAACGGCGTCGTGCTTTACATGACAACGCGGGCATTTATTCTGAATGCCCAACAGAACATTAAGCAGAGCGGTTCCGGTGCATGAATAACTGGAAGGATTGATGCGCAAAGGCGTGAATTTCCTGATCTTCCATGATATCCGTACCCAAAACAGGCATGCATGTTTGACAGGCGCGAATACCGCCCTGAACGACCTTTGTATCCGGTAGACCGGATTGAATCAAAAGTTCAGCCAGCTGCATCGCACGACCACCGGAATGGCATAGAATAAAAAGCGGTTTATCCTGTTTTGGAACAAATTCGGATAATTCAATTTCATCCATTGGCATGAATGTATGGTCATCAACCAAATGTAAATTGTCATGTTCGGCTTTGGTTCGGATATCCAGAATAACACCGTCTACTTTTTCGAGTTCTTGTGCGCTGATCAACATATGAATTCCTTTACGCTGGTTTTGAGAGTAAGATAGTTTTTATGTTCTGGAAGAAAAAGAAAAAATATAAAAAACAAAGCAAAGATCAGCCTTTAACCAGGGAACAGATCATTGCGCAAGCCCAAGCCAATGCAAGGGCCGCTCGTGAGGAAATTGGCGATGAAACTCTCGATAAAATCAAAGAAGCGATGCTGAAAAAGGAAAATAATCCGCTAGAACAAGCCAAACGCAAAGTGAAAGCCATGGATCGCCAAAAAGTCGCTGATAGCGTATCCGACTGGATGCGCGAAAAAGATTAGTCTTTTCTGGCTAGAAAAATTGTTTCTCCACGTACTAGCCCATATTTGGAAACCTCCGGTTCCCGGGCGACATGCTGATTTAAGGTAAAGCCCGCGTTTTTTATACGCTCACGCACATCCGCGCCGTAATAGCGCACATGGTCATCCTGACC
>JBCCLQ010000119.1:0-5699 GCA_039026795.1 Pseudomonadota bacterium | reverse complement strand
GTTTGCCTTTTTGTTTGAAGACGAAAGAGATAATTTCAGCGACGGCTTGGTATTGTTCTTCGGGAATGACCTGATCAATTTCGACGGTGTCGTATAAAACGCGTGCCAAAGGCGGGTTTTCCATGAGAATGATGTCGTGTTCTTTGGCAACTTCCCTGATCCGCATTGCCAATTCATCCACACCTTTGGCAATAACAACAGGCGCGGCCATTTCTTCAGGATTATATTTCAACGCAATGGAAAAGTGTGTCGGGTTGGTAATCACAACATCGGCTTCTGGGACGGCCTGCATCATCCGTGTGCGCGCCTTTTCCTGTCTTAGCTGGCGCAACTTGGCTTTGATATGCGGATCCCCTTCAGCCTGTTTATATTCGTCTTTTAATTCCTGCTTGGTCATACGCATTTTCTGATAGTGTTGCTGACGTTGAAAAACCAAATCCAGCATCGCAATGATCATCAACACAACCAGAACACCCGCCATCAAACGGAAAACGAGGCTGTGCAGTTCGCCAAGCACAGAGACAATCGGCATGCCGATCATATGTTCCATTGTTCCAAAAAACGGGATCAGCAAAATCACACCAACCAAACCGATCAGTCCGATTTTCAAAATCCCTTTGGCAAATTCAACTAAAGACTTGACTGAAAAAAGTCTTTTAAACCCTTCAATTGGTGATATTTTTTTAATGTCCGGTTTAACAGCTTCAGGCGCAAATAGTGGCCCCACCTGTAAAAAAGGACCTGCAAATGCCGCAAACATCAACAAGCCCAAAGGTACGAACAAAATGCCCATGACATGCCAGAATGAATCAACAAAAACATACTCCATACCCCCTGGCACACCGGGAATACTATGCGCATTCACAATATAGTTGCTCATATGAACCATGAGGTTTTCCATCATTTTGGGGCCGAACGCCAAAACGACAATACTCCCCATGAACAACATCACCCAGTTACTCACCTCACGCGACATCGCGACCTGCCCCTTTTTGCGGGATTCCTCCAGCTTTTTCGGGGTTGGTTCTTCGGTCTTCTGTGAATCGTCTGGCTGTTCGTTATCACTCATACGACCATCTTACTGTATTTGGGTTAAGAAAAAGGTCATGGTTTCTTCATATTCACCGAGCCAGAACAGCATGGCAGTCGACACAGCCAATGCCATCGTGATCAAGCCCAACATGATTTGTACAGGCAAAGCCAGAATAAAAACCTGAATTTGCGGCATCAAGCGGGTGAGAACACCCATACCGATATAGATCAATAAGGCCACAGCCAGAAACGGCGTGGCAATCTGAACACCGATTAAGAAACTGGATGAAACAGCGCGCGTTACCATTTCTGCCATACTACCTACATCGGGAATTCCCCCGACAGGAAAGCCTTCGTAACTATCGACAAGACCATAAATCAGCAAATGATGTAGATTAGCAGCGAAAACCAAGCAAACACCTGTGACAGACAAAAATGCACCCATCAATGACCCCTGACCCGCTGCAATCGGGTTAAACAACTGCGCGTTCGCCAGACCAGTGGAAAGCGATATAACCATTCCGGCTGTATCCAGAGCGGTCATAAAGATGCGTGCGATAGTCCCAAAAAACAAACCAATCAAGAATTCCATGAATATGAGTGTGAATAACATGGCCGATGATGGTATTTCAGTCGGGATATAACGTGACAAAAACGGCGTCAATACAACAGATATAGCCAATGCGATATACAGCCTGATGTTTCGCGGCGTGAAGGAATCACCGATGCCGGGCAAAATCATCATCGCTGTTCCGATGCGCACAAACACAAGGATAAAAGCCAGAACATTGCCGACGAGGAATTGCTCCAGCAATGACATTTACCCGATACCTACAATGCGGTCAGCCAAGCGTTCCATAAATTCAATCATGATAATGGCAAAGCCGGGAAAGAAAATAAAAATAGACATGAATATAGCCAGGATTTTAGGCACAAAGACGAGCGTAATTTCCTGCACTTGCGTCAATGCCTGCACCAACGCAATCGCAACCCCCACAATCAGGCCGATAATCATAACCGGCATGGAGATCTGGATGGTCAACCAGATGGCTTCTCGGGCTACTTCAATGATTTCGAGTTCATTCATTCCGAATAGGATAAACCGATAGGCGATGCAGAGCAACCAGCCCTAAATAGGCATCCTCATGATTTCCTGATAGGCACTAACCAGACGGTCGCGAACAGCTACTACTGTTTCTAATGTCAGTTCAGCTTGTGTAATCGCGCCCACAACATCCTGCAAGTTTGCATCGCCTGTGACTGCACGTGCGGAAGCCTGTTCACCTGCGCGAACTGTATCGACACTCTGTTGCAAGCCGGCTTTGACCAAATCACCAAATGACGGGCCTTTTGGGGCATCCATACCCACAGAGCTACCTGCCTTGGCCGTATTGGCATACAGATTGGCAGCAACAGCATTTGAAATTTGATCGGCCATTTAAAACTCCTGTTAAATTACTTTAACACATTTTCGGTTAACGCAGTAAGTCAATCGTGCGTGATGTCATATCACGGCTTTGGGTCAGCATTCCCAGATTGGCTTCGTATGAGCGCTGCGCTTCACGCATATCGCTTAATTCAACCAATAAATTCACGTTCGGCATGCGCACATATCCCATTTCGTTTGCACCCGGATGGTCTGGTCTGAATTCTTCGGGGAACGGTGTATCCAGATCATCATCGACACTATCAACCTTTACCACACGGTGTCCTAATTCACGGTCTAGTTCGTTTTTAAATGTAATAGTTTTGCGCTGATACGGTTCGGCATTTGGTGTATTTGCAGCTGTCCCAACATTGGCAACGTTTTCGGAGATAACGCGGATACGCTCCCCTTGCGCACGCATACCGTGCGAGGAAATTGCCAGATTTTGAAATAATACATCATCAGTCATTATACTTTAGTCTCCTGTTACTTGTGTTATCCGCCCTGGCCTCTACCCAGTGCCGTACGGATCATGGTCACATTCTTACGGTACAAGTTTGTCATTAAGTTGTAGTCCATGATGGTTTGTCCGGATTTCAACATCTGTTCTTCCAGAATGACGGCGTTTTCAGCCGGCGCAACTTCGTACGTGATTCTCTGTCTTTCACTATCCGGTTCAGGCAATTCATTGTTTGCAGGCATATGAAGCGGGTTTGTGCTGTCCATGCGTACTTTTTTGATACCGCTGACATGTTCCAAAACGCGGCCAAAATCAATTTCACTCAAATCCTTCGGACGGTAATTCGGTGTATCGGCATTCGCGATATTTTGGGCAATAACCCCCTGGCGCTGGTTCAAATATTGCATTTTTGCGCCCATGGCTTGGAATAAAGGTATATTTTGTGTTGTCATGGTTCACCCTACGTGTTGCGATATTTCGGATAATAATTTGCAGAAAGCATGCCAATGAGTGACGGTTTTGATGATGGTTTTCAGGATTCTGACAAAAATCGGCTAAACCCTTTAAATAAAAAGGAAAAACCGGAAAGACAAACTGCTGTAGCACTGAAAGACCGCACGATTGAGCGTAAAGTACCGGAAATACTAGCCGCCGGTCGGGGAAATATTGCCGAGCAGATCCTGCAACTCGCTTATGAGAACGACATTCACGTCCGTGAAGACAGCGATTTGGCGGAAATGCTGGCGAAAATTGAAATCGACAGCCCCATTCCATCCGAAGCGTTTGCAGCCGTGGCCGAAATTTTATCCTATGTATATCGCGCCAACGGGCAAGCGAACCCCTTTGACGCCGTGCTTCGAAATGCTATGGAAGAAGACGAAGAAACGAAAGACGACCAAGAATGAGCGATAATCCCCAAGACATTAAAACCCGCATGCAGGAACTCACCTCTTTTGTGGTTCAGGCCAATGACACAATTAACGCAGGACAAATGGTCGATTTGCAGGGTTTAGATGATGAAGTTGCGTCCTTATGTGATCGCACGCTTGCACTACCACCTCAACAAGCCGCCGATATTCAACCGCTTATGGCCGAGATGATTTCAAAACTTGAAGAACTCGGCCGCTCTTTAGAAACCTTTCAACAAAATTTACGTGATCAGGACAGCGAGCAATAACAATGGAAGCGGCTGACTACCTCCAATTTTTTGCCGCGCTTTTATTTGTCCTCGCTCTTATGGGGGGATTGGCCTTGATCATGAAACGACTGGGCCTTCAGGGTCGCGCGTTATCCACGGGTAAAAAACGTCTGAAAATCATTGAAATTCTGCCGCTTGATGCCCGCAGACGGCTGATGTTGATTGAACGCGATGACACACAGCATCTTGTTATTTTAAGCACAACAGGTGAAACTGTTGTCGAAACCAATATTAAACCGCGTCAGGAAACAGATGAAAAAAACATTTAGTGTTGTTGCATTACTGTCTTTTTTATTGCTTCTGACACAGCCAGCTCTGGCGCAAACTTTCACACTGGATCTTGGCGAAGGCGCAGAAGGCGGAACAGTCACAGGACGCATCGTCCAACTTTTAGCGCTACTAACCGTTCTATCGCTGGCACCATCGATCCTGATTATGATGACATCCTTCACGCGGATTATTGTAGTGTTGTCATTCCTGCGCACAGCCATCGGTATTCAACAAACACCGCCAAACACGGTAATGATTTCTCTGGCGTTGTTCCTGACTTTTTTCATTATGGCGCCTACTTTTCAGTCCGCTTATGACGCAGGCATTCAGCCGCTCATCAACGAAGAAATTGACGAAATAGAAGCATTTGAGCGCTCTGTCGAGCCGTTCAAAGAGTTTATGTTACAGCATGTGCGTGAGCAGGATTTGGAATTGTTCATGCAAATGAGCGAAACTCCAACACCTGAAGATCCGATGATGACTCCGCTTCAGGTGCTGATCCCATCCTTTATGATCTCGGAATTAAGGCGTGCGTTTGAAATTGGTTTTATGCTGTTCTTACCGTTTTTGATTATTGATATGGTGACCGCATCCATCCTGATGTCCATGGGTATGATGATGCTACCGCCCGTTATGATCTCGCTACCCTTTAAGATTGTGTTCTTTGTGCTGGTCGATGGCTGGTATTTAATCGCAGGATCATTAATACAAAGCTTCGGACCGACAGGATTACCGCCGGGCGGATAGAGCGATTAATTTGAATCCGTCATGCTGGATTTATAACTTTCCAAAAACTCACCAAACAAATCCACCTCACCAATCATATTGGTTAGAACTTCACGGTTTGATGCAAAGCGCGCTTGGCGTTCACGGCTAACGACTTCAAAGAGTCGTGCTTTAGTTGTACCCTCCATGACACCGCTGAAACGTTCGCGCAAATTCGCTAACGCAACGCGATTACCATTCAGATTTAAGGCGATTGCACGGCTTAAAATCAGCTCGGCCTGATATTCATTGATTGGACGGTTCAGCGAGATGTCTTCGTTGTAAATCAAATCCTGAATAAAGTCGGCAGCATCACCCCAACGCCCGTCTTTCCATGCCAGATCCGCTTTCAAACGCATGACGTTTGTATCACCGCTTAAGCTGTTCAGTAATGTTAGTGCTGATCCGGTTTTACCCAAGTCAGACAGCGCACGAGCGCGCAGTAATGATATCTCTGTACTATAGTCATTTTTCAAACCGGCGCTGATATCTGCCATACCATCCAATTCTTCTTTTGCCAGATCAAGTGTGCGCATTGTGCCGTTCGG
>JBCCLQ010000118.1:0-5777 GCA_039026795.1 Pseudomonadota bacterium | reverse complement strand
GCCACCTGGGCTGAGGATTACAGGCAAGGTAATATCAATCCCTGGTGAATCGGTAAGAGAAGTGTCTGGCCAGAAGGTTATGTTAACGCTATCCCCTTGTAAAGCATATTGGATAGGAGCAGGACAAAACTTGAATCCAAAAGTGGTCATGCCTGTTGATCTGTTTGGTCAACCTGCCGATTACGATTCAATCGCGCCAATCGCGAAAGAAAATGGCATGAAAGTCTTATGCGACGCGGCGCAAAGCTATGGAGCGGAATACAAAGATCATAAAATCGGCAGTATTGGCGATGCTACAGCAACAAGCTTTTTCCCTGCCAAACCATTGGGTTGCTATGGTGATGGCGGAGCTATTTTCACACAGGATGATGAATTAAACGATATCCTGAAATCCCTGCGCGTTCATGGAAAGGGCACAGATAAGTACGACAACGTGCGTATCGGTATGAACGGCCGAATGGATACAATGCAAGCGGCAATATTGTTAGAAAAACTCAAAATCTTTCAGGACGAATTAAAAGTGCGGCAGGAAATTGCCGACAATTATTCTAATGCGCTATCCTCCGTTTGTCAGACACCCCATGTGATTAACGGCGCAAAAAGCGCATGGGCTCAATATACCATTCAGATTCAAAACAGAGATGCGTTAGCACAAGAATGCAAAAATGGCGGCGTTCCAACAGCAATCTATTATCCAAAGCCTATGCATGAGCAAACAGCCTACAAGCGTTTTGGTCATATCGATGGTGGCTTACCGGTTTCTGATTCATTATCTAAAACGGTTTTGAGTTTGCCGATGCATCCCTACATGGAACAAGACACGCAAAATCAGATCATAGATGTAGTTATATCATCACTTAAACAAGAGGCAGCATAAATGGATATTAAAGGCAAAAAAATGGTTGTTATTGGTGGAGCCGGGCTTATTGGCTCGCACACTGTTGACCAACTTGTGAAAGAAGATGTGTCCGAGATTGTTGTTTACGATAACTTCGTCCGGGGAACAGAAGGCAACTTGAAAAACGCACTGAAAGATCCTCGCGTCAAAGTTTACGAAGTCGGCGGTGATATTTTGCAAACCGATATTTTGGAATCCGCGTTAAAGGATGCAGATGGCGTTTTTCATTTTGCTGCGCTTTGGCTACTTCAATGCTGGGATTTCCCGCGCTCCGCTTTTAAAACAAACATCGAAGGTACATTTAATGTACTGGAAGCTTGCGTAAATACAGGTGTAGACCGCTTGGTGTATTCCTCTTCAGCATCGGTTTACGGAGATGCTATCGAAGAACCAATGACAGAAGATCATCCATATATGAACAACAATTTTTATGGTGCAACAAAAGTTGCTGGCGAGCAGATGGCCCGCGCTTTCCACCATAGATATAATCTGAATTACGCCAGTCTGCGCTATATGAATGTATATGGCCCGCGTCAGGATTATCGCGGTGCTTATATCGCTGTGATCATGAAAATGCTGGATAATATAGACAATGGAATAGCGCCAAAAGTCTATGGTGACGGCTCTCAAGCTTACGACTTCATATATGTAGAAGACTGCGCAAGAGCGAATATTTGTGCGATGAAAGCTGATACAACAGATCAAAACTATAATGTAGGCACAGGAAAACGTACGAGCATTAAGGAACTGGCCGAGATGATTTTATCCATTACCGGTAGCAATCTTGAAGTCAAATACGAGCCCCAAGGTCAAACCTTTGTGAAAAACCGTATTGGTTGCCCAAAAAAAGCAACTGAGGAAATCAATTTCACAGCTCAAACAGAGTTGAAAGAGGGTTTGGAACAACTCATTGAATGGCGCAGAAGCCATATGTCAGAAGTTGAAACACGCAGGAAAAAGGCAGCATAAATGAGCTCACTGCCGCAGGATAAAAAACGAACCGTTCATATCGCTCTCCCCAGCTTGGGCGATGACGAATGGCAGGCCTTAAAAGAACCTATTGATAATGGCTGGCTGACCCAAGGCGCAAAAGTCGCAGAGTTCGAAAAAGGTTTTGCGGAACGTCACGGCGTAAAACATGCCTTGGCCGTAACCAGCTGCACGACTGCATTGCATTTGGCTTTAGCGGCTTTGGATATCGGGCCAGGTGATGAAGTGATTGTTCCGGCCTTTACCTGGGTTTCGACAGCCAATGCGGTTTTATACTGTGGCGCAAAACCCGTCCTATGTGATGTCGATACAAAAACCTTTAACATTGATATTGAAAAAGTCGCTGATTGTGTAACAGACAAAACAAAGGCGATCATTCCCGTTCACTTATTTGGACTTTGTATTGATATGGATAAGTTACGCAGCGCAATACCAGAGCATATCGCTATCGTAGAAGATGCAGCGTGCGGAGCCGGCGCACAGTACAAAGACAAGTGCGCAGGAAACCTTGGTGATTTAGGCTGCTTCAGCTTCCATCCGCGTAAATCCATCACATGTGGCGAGGGCGGTATGGTTACCACGAATGATGATGCCTTAGCTGATCGTATTCAAAAAATGCGTAACCACGGCGCAGGAATTTCCGAAGAACAACGCCATCACGGCCCTCAACCATATATTTTACCGCAGTTTGATGTTCTGGGATTTAATTATCGCATGACAGACTTACAAGGCGCAGTCGCAAACGTGCAATTAACAAAGCTGGATCAGTTTATTGAGGAACGTGCAAAGGGTGCGCAATGGTATAGAGATGTTTTAGGTGATCTCGATTGGCTGACTTGCCCGAGCGAACCGGATGACGGGAAACATGCCTGGCAATCTTTCGTTACTTACATTGATCAGGATAAAGCTCCGAAGCCGCGCAATGAAATCATGGCGGATCTTCATCAAATGGGAGTTGCCACACGCCCCGGAACACACAGCGTGCATATGCTGGATTACTATAAAAATACATTTGGTTTTAATGGAGATGACTTCCCGTCTGCAAAAGCTTGTGAGCTGAACTCTATGGCCGTCCCCCTTCACAATCGCATGACTGCAGAGGATTACGAGTATGTCGCAAACTGCATTAAAAGCATCTAATACCGATAAAGACGAAAGCTGGTTTTATGATTTGTTAAATATAAAATCACAGCCGCAAAATGATGAAGCTCTAGCAATCAATAATCAGAATTTTATTTTCAAAGATAGCATTTTGCGTGCGCAAGAATTATTGTCAGATACGCAAAAGCAAACAGAGGAAACATTCGGTTTCAAATGGAAGAAACGTGAAACTTTCGAAAGTGACGCCAGCCTGAAACGCATGACTGAATGGTTGAATGAGCGCTACACACCTGTAGAAGCACTTCCTCTTAATCCAAATTCTGTTGTTCTGGATGCAGGCTGTGGTGCGGGCATGTCAGGATATTGCTACTTCAAACCTGTTTTGCAAGACATTCAATATGTCGGCGCCGATATATCAGAAGCAATTGATGTCGCAAAAGACCGGGCAAAAGATTTAGAAGGTCAACAAGCCTTCATTCAAAGTGATCTAAACACGCTGCCATTCGAAGGTGAAAGTTTTGATATTATTTTTTCAGAAGGCGTTTTGCATCACACAGACAACACGGAAAAAGCATTTAAGTCATTGGCTCCGTTCTTGAAACCCGGTGGCCTTTACATGATATATGTCTATCGTAAAAAAGGGCCTGTGCGGGAATATACGGATGATTACATCCGCGAAAAACTTCAAGACCTTCCGCCCCAAGAAGCCTGGGACAAAATGATGCCCTTAACAAAGCTGGGACAGACGCTTGGTGAACTGGATATCGAAATAGATATCGAAGAAGGCATAGACCTTCTGGACATACCGGCGGGTAAAATTAACTTGCAGAGATTTTTCTACTGGCACGTCATGAAAATGTTTTATAGGGATGACTTAAACCTGGATGAAATGAACCACATTAATTTTGACTGGTATACACCTGCGAATGCGCATCGTCACACTCTGGAAGAAGTTCAGAAATGGTACAATGATTGCGGTTTAAAAATCATACATCAAAATGAACAAGAGGCAGGCATAACCATCATCGGTCAAAAAGCCTCTTAGAAACACGAATTACATGTGCGGTATAACCGGAATTTTAAATATAAATAAAAAGCCCGTTCAGTATAAAATACTGAAAGCAATGATGGACAGCATTGCGCACCGGGGTCCGGACGGTGAAGGTCATTATATCGAAGATTATGTTGGGTTAGGCCACAGACGTCTTGCAATCATAGACGTTGGCGAAGGTGGACATCAGCCCAAAACCACACAAAACAAACGGTTTACAATCACCTATAACGGCGAGCTTTATAATTTCAGAGAATTGCGCAGCGAGCTTGAAACAAAAGGGTTTAAATTTACAACTGACAATGACAGCGAGGTTGTACTTCAGGCTTACGCTTGCTGGGGCAAAGACGCACTCTTACGTTTTAACGGGATGTTTGCCTTCGCAATATGGGACAACGAAGACAAAAAACTATTAATTGCCCGCGATCGTTTTGGTGTTAAACCTGTTTACTTTACGCAGTCTCAATCATCATTTTTGTTTGGCTCTGAAATAAAATCGATATTGGCTAACTCCGATTACACAGTTCAAATGGATGTATCGGCGCTGAATGAATATCTAACATTCCAGAACTTTTTCACGGATCGGACTTTATTCAAAAATATTTCGTTACTACCCGCTGGTCACTTCATTGAAATCGACCAAGATGGTGAGAGAAAAACGACCCAATATTGGGACTATGATTTTTCGCCTGACACAACTCTATCCTATGACGAGGCTAAGGAAGAATTAAACAGCCTGTTTATAGACGCTGTGAAACGTCAGCTTGTTAGTGATGTACCCGTCGGCAGCTATTTATCCGGAGGTATGGATTCAGGATCTATTACATCCATTGCATCACAGGAAATATCACCGCTTTCAACCTTTACCATCGGATTTGATCTGCACTCTGCTTCTGGGATTGAGCTTGCCTATGATGAACGTGAAAAGGCTGAACACATGTCCTATCACTTCGGGACAAGTCATTATGAAATGGTCTTAAAATCCGGAGATATGGAACGTTGCATGGACAAATTGGTTTTCCATTTGGAAGAACCACGCGTCGGCCAAAGCTACCCGAATTACTATGCAGCGCATCTCGCCAGCAAATTTGTGAAGGTCGTACTTGCAGGTGCAGGCGGTGATGAACTTTTTGGTGGCTATCCATGGCGCTATTATAGGGCTGTCGTAAACGATAGTTTTGATGACTACGTTTCAAAATACTTCCAGTTTTGGCAGCGCTTAATTTCACGACAGGATATGCCGCTTATCATGTCCCCATGTTGGGATGAAGCAAAAGATACGAATAGCCTATCCATATTCAAATCTGTGTTCCAAACAGACAAACCGTCTATGTCGGGCGATGATTACATCAATCATTCTCTATACCTTGAATCAAAAACGTTTCTGCACGGTCTTTTCGTTGTTGAAGATAAGCTATCCATGGCCCATGGGCTGGAATCACGCGTCCCCTTCATGGACAATGATTTAGTGGATTTTGCCATGAAGCTACCACCGACATTTAAGTTAGGGAATTTGGGTGACGTCATCAAACTGGATGAAAACGAACCAGGACCGAAAACCAAGAAATACTTCCAGAAAACCCGAGACGGCAAAAAAATATTACGCGACGCCACAAGCGGATTTATTCCGGAAGATATTACGAAGGCCGTGAAACAAGGTTTTTCAGCGCCAGATGCCAGCTGGTTCCAAGGCGACAGCATAAATTACGTAAAAGACACTTTGATGAACCAAAATTC
>JBCCLQ010000117.1:0-5794 GCA_039026795.1 Pseudomonadota bacterium | reverse complement strand
GAACAACACTTCCATGCGCCTGTTTTCCTTGTATCTTCATGGTTTTTTCAAAACAGAATATCATCAGATTTATAGGTCCTGATCCTAATAACCTGATCCGGTGAAAACCTCAACCCGTCTCGCTTCTGCCTCCGGATTGCCCTGAACGGTAGCAGGAGGCTTAGTATCGCCCCAGGCAGTGGTTTTAATCTTTTCACCAGGAACACCGTTCATAATCATGGTTTTTGATACGGCAACGGCACGGTTCATGGATTCTTTCAAATTCAAGATTTGATTTCTGACAGGATCGCTGCTTTCAGCGCGTCTGCTGGCATGACCTTCGACACTCACGCGCGTTACGGGAGAAAACTTCGCGCGCTCCGAAACATCCTTGATCACGCGCTTATCATCACGATCCAGAGATGATGAACCATGACGGAAATACACACGGGCATCGCCAGTACCATACCCATCACGACTACCGGCTTCCATGCCCATAGGTGTCAAAGAGCCGGACGGTAAAACCGCATTCGGCCAGATTGCTTGTGGAGCAGATTGTCCCGGATAAGGCCCATTATCAGCTAACGGAAAGACTGTGACATTGGGTTCAACCACAGATCGCATACCTTGCGGTGCTCTCGGCATGGCAGCACCACCCTGCGGACGATCCAGCGTATAAATCTCGACTGAGCCACCAGCCAGCTTATCTGTAATCACCATCAAATCGCGATCGGTCGGTTCCGGAAACTGCGGAATAGGCTGTAATCCGGGAGCAGTGGCAAAACGCCCCTGCGCATTCGGGTCTGTTCCTTGAGGCGGCATAGGGCTCAACTTCATATCAGAAGAACTGCTGACCATTTGATTGTTACTGACTGTAACATCATCTTCTTCACTGAAATGGCGCACCATCTCGCAAGCGTTTAAACTCACGCTGGATATTGCTAAAACTAACAGTAACTTCAAATTCGGCACGCCTGTCTCCTTGAAACGCTTCCTATCGTGACGCATAATGCGGGCTGTATGCAAGCCTGCAAATATATCTTACTCACATGATAAACATTGATTTTTAAACCCTTATAGGTCAGGTTTTAGCGTGTATTTCTGGTCCAGACAAGAACCAACGCCCTAAAATCATGCAAGCATCAACCAAGAATGACGAGATGGAGACACCCCTACCCTACGATCCTATAAAATTTAGCAGGATCATGATGAATGTCGCCGATCGTGCGCAACCTATTATTCAGGAAGTCATTAACCAATATGCCGAGATGAAACCTGAAGATATGGACCCGTTGAATATTCAGGAAACATACATTGACTTCCTGAACTCTTGGGCGCAACGACCGGAGAAGCTCGCCCAAATGCAAATGGAGTATTGGTCCAAATGGTCTGAACTCTGGCAGGAAAGCGCCTTAAAATTTTTGGGTGAACCGTCCGAAACAATTTACAAACCTGAAAAAGGTGATCGCCGCTTCAAATCGGAATTGTGGGATGAAAATGTCTATTTTGATTTCCTCAAGCAATCCTATCTGATGACTTCGAAATGGATGCACGACATGGTGCATTCAACCGAAGATATGAGCGTGGAAGATTTGGAGCGCCTGGATTTCTATACACGTCAGTTTGCCGATGCACTCGCACCCACAAACTTCATCATGACCAATCCTGATGTGTTGAAGGAAACAATCGACAGCAATGGTGAAAACCTGATCCGTGGACTGGAAAACCTGTTGGAAGATATAAAGCGCGGTGGCGGCAAACTGAAAATATCCATGACAGATTACGATGCCTTTGAGCTGGGCAAAAATATTGCCGTGACACCGGGACAAGTCATCTACCAAAACGATTTAATCCAACTCATTCAATATGAACCGACAACAGATAAGGTCTTTAAACGTCCGCTTTTGATCGTTCCACCCTGGATCAACAAATATTACATTTTGGACTTAAAGGCCGAAAACTCACTCATCAAGTGGCTCGTTGATCAAGGGCATACGGTTTTTTGCATTTCATGGGTCAATCCGGGCCCCGATTTGGCAGACAAGGACTTCGCTGATTACATTGATGACGGCATTCTGGCATCTTTAACCGAGATTGAAAAAATCACAGGTGAACCGGATGTGAACACAATCGCCTATTGTATTGGCGGAACACTCATGACCATGGCGCTCGCTTACATGAAATCACAAAAACAAGACAACAAAATCGCGTCAGTAACATATCTCACAACCCTGATTGATTTCGAACAATCGGGAGAGTTGAAAATGTTCAGCTCGAACAAAACACTCGAAAAAATCACGCAGGACATGCAAGACAAAGGTTTACTGGAAGCCAGTCACTTGCAAAAAACCTTCTCCATGCTCCGCGCGAATGACCTCATTTGGTCTTTCATCATCAATAACTACATGATGGGTCGGGAACCGTTTCCCTTTGACCTGCTCTATTGGAACGATGACTCGACCAACATGCCGGCCACTATGCACCGCAACTATTTGCGTGACATGTATCGTGACAACAAGCTGGTTCAAAAGGACGCATTATCAGTCCATGACACGCCTGTAGATATCGAAACAATCGAAACGCCTGCTTATTTTTTATCCACCCGTGATGATCATATTGCGCCATGGATCGGCACATATAAGGGAGCACAGCATTTATCCGGGCCTGTGACTTTTACTTTGGCAGCATCGGGTCACATCGCAGGTGTGGTGAACCCACCGGCGAAAAACAAATATTGTTTCTGGACATCCGATAAACTGCCCGAAAGCTCGGATGACTGGATGGCAGGCGCAAAAGAACAAGCCGGCTCCTGGTGGCCGCACTGGCAGAACTGGGTCAAAGAATTCACAGGCAAAAAAGTTGACGCTCGAAGGCCGAAAAAAGGTTTGGAAGCTGCCCCCGGCTCTTACGTCAAAATGCAGTCAAAATAATCAGGCAGTTTCTTTCTTATGCTCTTGGCCGAGCTTCACATAGTGTGGGGCGGACCATTTGATGTAATCGAGTTCTTCTTGCTTAAGATCACGCATATATTTGGCGGGGCTTCCGGCCCACAGCTGCCCGCTCGGCACAACTTTGCCCGGCGTCACCAGAGCCCCGGCAGCCACCATCGCATTACTTTCCACCACAGCGCCATCCATAACGCAGGCCTGCATCCCGACAAACCCAAAATCATGCACCGTGCAAGCATGCAAAATCGCGCTGTGCCCGACAGTCACATCACTACCGATATAACACCCCTGAAACCCGTGTGTGACATGCACCACACTGTTATCCTGAATATTCGTCCGCGCTCCAATTTTGATGTCATTAACATCACCACGCATCGATACGTTGTACCAGATATTGGTATCCTCCCCGATCTCAACATCACCAACCACAGCAGCATTCGGCGCAATAAATGCACTATCATGAATTTTGGGGTGAATGCCTTTATACGGATAAATGAACTGGGTCATGACTTTAAAAAGGAATAGGATATTTGCGGTACACTTCGTCGATATCAGACAAAACCTCATCGGATAATGTGATATCAAATGCCGCAATATCTGTTTTCAATTGCTCCATCTTCGTCGCACCAATAATTGTCGAGGCTACAAAGGGACGCATATCGCACCATTTGAGTGCCATTTGGCAGACATCCAGTCCGTGTTTTTCTGCAACGGCCATATAGGCTTTAACTGTGTTTTGCGATCTTTCGGTATCGCGACCGTTCGGACGAGAGTCCAAACTCCAACGTGACCCTTCGGGTCTTGCTCCATTCAAATATTTCCCGCTAATCATACCTCCGGCCAGAGGTGACCATGGCAAATACCCGATATCTTCACGCACACAAACCTCACTCAACTGGTTTTCATCGGCACGGCGCATCAGGCTGTATTCATTTTGAATAGACACAATACGCGGTAAACTGTGTTTCTCCGCCAAATGCAAATATGTCATCATCGCCCACGGGCTGTCATCCGATAAACCGAAATAGCGAATTTTCCCGGCCTTCACCAACTCATCCATAACTGTCAGGATTTCAGTAAATTCTTCGATTTCCGTTTTGGTATCTGTATCGGAAAAATCAATTGTTCCGCCCCAATGACGACCAAAATGCATGTTTTCGCGGTTTGGCCAGTGTAGCTGATATAAATCGATATAGTCAGTCTTAAGCCGTCTTAAACTTCCCTCAATCGCTTCTTCGATATTTTTACGATCAGCTTTGTGTTTTAGCCCACGTATCCAATCTCCCTGCCCATCATAAGGCAGGTTTGCTAAACCGCGCCCAGCAACCTTGGTTGCCAAAATAACATCATTACGTTTACCTGTTTTGGCAAACCAGCTTCCGATGAACTCTTCGGTTTTACCACATGTCTCTGGGCTTGGCGGCACAGCATACATCTCTGCCGTGTCCCAGAAATTCACCCCCTGATCGAGCGCATAATCCATCTGTTCATGACCTTCGGCTTCCGTGTTCTGCTCTCCCCATGTCATTGTTCCCAAACAACAGCGCGAGACATTCAGATCAGAGGTTCCCAGTTTCGTGTATTCCATATGATTTTTCCTTCAATAGTAAAAAGCCCCGCACAAGGTAGGGCTTTTTAAAAATCTGTCTAGTCAGAAAACAATTAGCGTTTTGCCCATTGTTTTGTTCTACGGGCTTTGTGCTTACCGATTTTCTTACGCTCAACCATACGCGCATCGCGGGTCAACATACCGGCCTTCTTCAGCGCCGGACGCAATTCCGGATCGAAGTTTTCCAGCGCACGGGAAATTCCGTGACGCACCGCACCGGCCTGACCTGATTTACCGCCACCTTTCACAGTCGCAACAACATCAAATGCGTTGACTTGACCTGTTTCCAGGAATGGCTGGTTCAAAACAAGCAGCAATGACTTACGTGCGAAATACTGATCTTGCGCCTTACCGTTCACGATGACTTTACCTGAACCAGGCTTGATCCATACACGGGCAACGCATTCCTTACGACGACCTGTCGCATAGGCACGACCCTGAGCATCCACTTTTTTCACGCGAGGCGCTGGCGCACCTTCCGCAGAACCGCTTTCACCTTTTGATGTATCTTCGGCTGCTTCAACAGCATCACCAAGATCTTTCAAATCTTTAACTTCTTTTTGTGCTTTTTTTTTCTCTGCGACCATGTCTTACGCTCTCTTATTCTTTGGGTTCATGGATGCAACATCCAATACTTCAGGCTTCTGAGCCTCATGTGGATGCTCCGTACCGGCATAAACTTTCAAGTTCTTGAAGATTTTCTCGTTCAGGGCATTCTTCGGCAACATACGTTGAACAGCTTTCTCAACGACGCGCTCAGGATTCTGACCATCGAGGATTTGGCCTTTTGTACGGCCTTTAATTCCACCCGGGTAGCCAGTGTGCCAGTAAAAAATATCCTGATCTTTTTTGTTACCGGTGATGCGCACCTTATCGGCATTGATCACAATAACATTATCGCCGCAATCTACATGCGGTGTGTATAAAGGCTTATGCTTGCCGCGCAAACGGGTTGCCACAACAGCTGCCAAACGCCCCAGAACCACGTCCTGAGCATCGACAATCACCCATTTCTTATCTATATCAGCGGCTTTTGCTGAATATGTTTTCATTGTTTTATTCCTGTATTTAATTTGTAAACGCGTTATAGAGAGTTTTTGACACGTCTGTCAATAAAAAAGCAATAAAATCAGAGTGATATAACAGAGGTAAAATAATACCGTAAACTAATACGGGGAAAAGTTGAAATAGCATTTGTAAAAGCATAAAAGCCATGCATAAATAACATATCTAATATGCGTTTTTATAGAAGGTGTGT
>JBCCLQ010000116.1:0-5885 GCA_039026795.1 Pseudomonadota bacterium | reverse complement strand
CAAATCAATTCTTTGGCCTGCACCGACGACTTCACCGCCAGCACCTGCCAATTCCATGCGTGCTTCAGGGGCATTCTTCAGTGCCGCTACTTCGCGCGCCGCATCTGCTTCTAATGTAATTTCTCTTTGACCTTCGGCTTCGATTGCGGCAACGGTTCTTTGTGTTTCCATTATAACAGCATTGACAGCCGCCCGCGCCGCCTCAATCGCACCACCTGTGGAGTGCGCGCCGACATCTGCGTATTGTGGAGTGCCTGAAATTTCGGTTGTTGTTGCCATCTACCCTATCGCCCTGAAATCCTTACAAATATTCCATAAAACTAGCATCATGGATTTAATATTTCCTTACTATGTATTGTATGACAAAGGAGGTTTGAAAAACAAACTTGAGGACACGATGCCTAGTATATGTGGCGTTTGTAGGAAATAGCCTCGGCGATATGGGCAGATTGAAGGGTTTCGGGCGCACCATCCAGATCGGCGATTGTACGTGCCACTTTTAG
This sequence comes from Pseudomonadota bacterium, assembly GCA_039026795.1. Taxonomy (GTDB): domain Bacteria; phylum Pseudomonadota; class Alphaproteobacteria; order Micavibrionales; family Micavibrionaceae; genus JAUHXT01. Next base: position 5,382 of record JBCCLQ010000116.1, on the reverse strand, counting down.
CAACCTGAAGTACGATCTGGCTGAGAGATTCATACGGTCAACCGCTTGATCTAAAACAGTTTTTGCCTGTGCATCCAATGGAGCGATGGTGTTGAGTAATTCACTGCTGACGTACGCGTTTACCACCTCTTTTTCGGTTGATTCGAGCGTTTTATAGCGCTTTATTTGCACATGACGCGCCGCAGCAACACGTTCTGCGACGATTTTTGAGGATTCCCCGCCATCAGCCGATAAATCGGAGATGGACACAGGCGGGACATCGACCTGTAAATCAATCCGATCCAAGAGGGGCCCGGAAAGCTTGGATTGATAATCGAGCCCGCATTTTGGCGCTTTTGTACATTCCATGTCCGGTGAGCCCAAATGACCGCATCGACAGGGGTTCATCGCAGCAATCAGTTGAAAGCGCGCAGGGTATTTCACATGCATATTGGCGCGCGCGACCAAAGTTTCCCCTGTTTCCAGAGGCTGGCGCATGGATTCCAAAGTCGAGCGTGCAAATTCAGGGAGTTCATCAAGAAACAGCACACCGTGATGGGCGAGTGAAATTTCACCGGGTTTAACCTTATGCCCGCCGCCAATCAGTGCAGGCAGCGAAGCTGAGTGATGCGGATCACGATAAGGGCGTGTTTTCATCAAACCGCCTTCCGGCAATGTTCCGGATAAGGAATGAATCATGGAGACTTCCAAAGCCTCTTGCGGGGAAAGCGGTGGCAAGATTCCGGGCAAACAAGACGCCAACATCGACTTCCCCGAACCCGGCGGGCCGATCATCAGCAGGTTATGACCGCCAGCTGCGGCAATTTCCAGCGCGCGTTTCGCGCTCTCCTGCCCCTTTACAGCTGATAAGTCCGGCACATGAAAGGCATCATCATTGGCCAACTTCGGCGCTGGCGCATTCATGACTTGCGTACCTTTGACATGATTGATGAGTTGTAAAAGATTGGCAGGTGCCAGTATATCAATTTCACCTGCCCACGCCGCTTCACCACCACAATCATGCGGGCAAATCAATTTGTTATCATTCGCATTCGCATGAATAGCGGCAGGCAGAACGCCCGCGACAGATCGAATAGTCGCATCCAATGATAACTCACCCAAAACAATGGTATCTGCCAATTCTTCTTTCGGCATAATGTCCATCGCGGCCAGTAAGCCTAAGGCAATCGGAAGATCGTAATGTGATCCTTCCTTCATCACATCGGCAGGGGCGAGGTTCACCGTCAACCGTTTCGGCGGTAAAGAAATGCCCATCGCATGAAGCGCACTGCGCACCCGTTCCTTACTTTCCGCAACCGCTTTATCCGGTAAGCCCACGATCGTAAAAGCCGGCATGCCCGATGCGATTTGAACCTGCACATCCACGGGGCAGACCTCTACCCCCTGAAACGCTATTGTTCGTACCGTCGCGACCATGTCTATGATCCTTTGTCTTATATCCTATCAACCATCTATGACATAAGAACAAAACGGAAACAAGAAAAGTTTTGCCGTTAACGCTTTGTTCATGGAGTTTTAAGCGGTTCTTCACCTTTTGCCGCTAAAAATAACCCTAGATATCCGGATAAACGGCGGGTGTCGTCTTAAAACATATATCTATTAGGGTTGTAATATCATTATGTCTTCAGATTTAAGCAGCGAGAGCCTGGCACGCTTGCACACCAAATTGGTTGTGCCGTTTGCCGTTGGGGATTTGATCAAAACGAATAGTGAGATTAAAGCAGACATTCAATATGCACTGCACGAAGCGTTAAGCGAAATGGATCCTGATACGGCCCTGCTCGCCATCGCAGTCAGTACTGGTCATATCGCCGCACGTTTGTGCCCGGATGTTCCGGTGGCTTGCGCGCTGACAGTCGAAGCCGAAAAAGTTTTGAATGAATATGGCGCGGACTGGCTCGCGCACTCCGATGGTCGTATGCCATCCCGTGAAGGTGATGATTTGTTCAATGTTTTACAACATGTGCCTGAAGATTTGGAAGCCTTGGCCGATATCTTAGACACTTTGATGGGTGTGTTGGATGACAGCCAGCAAACGATCAAGGATATTTGTTACATTCTGAGCGTTCAGGCACGCGCGCACATGGAAATTGCAGAATTCGTGGTTCAGGAATTACAGGGGCGTGATATTCAAAACGCACCGCACATCCGCACGACGGAAACAGAAGCTGAGAATATCATTATCTTCCCCGGCACGATTCATTAATCAAGCAGCTTTGGCGAGCATAGGCCCAAGCGCTTCTCCCCCCAAAATATGAACATGAAAATGCGGCACTTCCTGTCCGCCGTTCATGCCTGTATTGGCGATTGTGCGAAAACCCGCATCGGTTATCCCTTGCTCAGCAGTGATTTTGGAGACAGCAGCATATAGCGCTTTCACCTCTTCCGCGCTGGCCTTTTCACCGAAATCGGCAATCGAGATATATTCCCCCTTCGGAATCACAAGGATATGAACGGGAGCTTGCGGGGCAATGTCCTTAAATGCCAGAACGTGATCATCTTCATACACTTTATCGCATGGGATTTCCCCGCGCAGGATTTTGGCAAAAATATTATTGGTGTCGTAGCTCATAACCACAGAGTACACCGAGAATATAAGAGATCACAGAGTTTTTTCTATTTCTCCGTGGACTCTTCTTAAACTCTGTGGTCTCTGTGGTTCTATGATTATTTATCCAGCAATAGACCTTCAGAATGGAAAAGTTGTCCGCCTGTATAAGGGCGATCTAACAAGCGCGACAATTTACAACGACAACCCTACCGATCAGGCCAAGATTTTTGCCGAAGAGGGGTTTGAATGGCTGCATGTTGTGGATTTGGATGGCGCAGAATCTGGTTCATCACAGAACACAAAGGCGATTGCCGATATTCGTGCCGCGACGGATTTACCGATTCAGTTGGGCGGAGGCATACGGTCAATCGATCATATCAAACACTGGTTGGATGCGGGCATAACCCGTGTAATTCTGGGCACTGTTGCCTTGCGCAATCCGGACGTTGTGATCGAAGCGTGTAAAATATTTCCAAATCAAATCGTCGTTGGCATTGACGCACGCAAAGGGATGGTCGCCGTAGAAGGCTGGGTAGAAGAATCCGATATCTCTGCACTGGAGCTTGCAAAGAAATTTGAAGATGCCGGTGTGGTTGCGATTATTTATACCGATATCAATCGTGATGGAACAGGCGAAGGATTAAACATGGCATCCACCATTGAACTGGCACAAAATATTTCCATTCCCGTGATTGCATCAGGCGGTGTTGGGTCTATGGATGATTTACGCGCCGTGAAAGCCGCAAGCGATCAAGGCGTCAACGGCGTGATTGTCGGTAAAGCCTATTACGAGGGCAAGATTGATCCGAAAGATGCGTTAGAATTATCCCGCTCTTAGCTTATAATTGGCTTAGCGGCACCTCTACGGCTACGCGCTTGATATAAATCAACAACTTCGACTTTTTGTGTTTGATCGCCTTTAGGGGTTATATCCCAGAACGCTGGGCGGTCAGAGGCAGATTCAAATGGAAATGCCAAAACACGTTTTGCATGATCTGCGCCCACAATAATCGGACCGCCATCAATACCATACCCGCCCCACTTATGCAGACTTTCCGGCGGCATTCCCTGACGTTTTAATTCGGCGTAAAGCTGTTCCGGTGTTTCCTGATGATAATGGACGCCAAAAACCTGACGATCAGGAAAAGTACGCGCTAGCGGAATAAGGACTTTTTCCGCCCTCAATCTCTGATTTTCATCGGTATCAATATCTGCATTCCGCATACTGACATCACTATTGATAGCCATCGCGAATGCCTCATGTCTTTTTGCAACGCGTTCGGCAATGAATCGGAAGCCGCCTATCGTTGTCGGCACTATTAAAGAAGCGGGGTCTCTATATGTCCCATTCGTGAAATGAACACCTGTTCTCGCCCGTCTCAAGCGATGCGCAATCACATCAAGGCGTGGCTCTGAAATAATCATCAAGTTTTTCGGATGTTTCGGCATAATAACTCCAAGTTTTTGGATTATGTATACTGAATGACTGTGGACGTCAAATGTTAAATTCCGTATTGTGCGCGTCATGCTGAAAACCCGTGTTATACCCTGTTTGGATGTCAATGAAGGCCGCGTTGTGAAGGGCGTGAATTTCGTTGATTTGATTGACGCTGGCGATCCTGTCGAACAAGCCAAAGTTTATAACGATCAAGGTGCAGATGAATTATGCTTTCTGGATATCACGGCCACACATGAAAATCGGGGAACAATATTGGACGTTGTCGAGCGCACCGCGGCGGAAGTGTTTATCCCGCTCACTGTCGGCGGCGGCGTACGCACCATTGATGATATCCGTGCATTATTGAACGCAGGGGCCGATAAGGTCGCCATAAATTCAGCCGCGATTAAAAATCCTGAATTTGTAAAAGAAGCATCCGAGAAATGCGGCAATCAATGTATTGTCGTTGCGATTGATGCCAAACAAGTTGGCGAAAGCCAATGGAAGATTTTTACGTACGGCGGACGTAATGAAACCGATATTGATGCGATTGAATGGGCACAGCGTATGGCCGATTACGGCGCCGGAGAATTGCTGGTCACATCCATGGATAAGGACGGTACCAAAAGCGGATTTGATATCACACTGACCCGCACAATCGCCGATAATGTTTCAATTCCCGTGATTGCATCGGGCGGTGTCGGCACATTAGAACACATGGTGGAAGGCATTCGTGATGGCAAGGCTTCCGCCGTTTTAGCAGCCTCGATTTTTCATTTCGGAGAATATACAATTGCGGAAACCAAAGAGGCGCTTGCACAGGCAGGTATTCCGATCAGAAAGGCCGCGTAGGATATGAGTAGCGATATTATTGAACGATTGCAGGAAATTTTAGAAGAGCGCAAAGATGCGGACCCGAAAGAGTCGTATGTCGCGCACCTGTATAAAAAGGGGCCGAACAAAATGGCCAAGAAGATCGGGGAGGAAGCCGTTGAAGTTGCGATTGAAGCCGTGCGTGGGAAGAAAAAGAAAATTCGCGAAGAGTCAGCCGACTTGTTATTCCATCTGATGGTGATGTGGTCGCATTACGATATTAAGCCCGAAGACATTTTCGAAATTCTGGAAGAGCGTTTCGGCACATCGGGCCATGATGAAAAAGCATCACGCAAAGACGATGACTAAGCTGCCTTTTCGCTAAACCACATCCCCATAAAATCCAAAAAGGCACGTACCTTTGGCGCAGTTTTCGGTGACGGCGCATAAAGCGCATAAACGCCGCGTTCGGGGAGACTTTGATAGTCTTCAAAGAGCTTTACTAGATCGCCATTTTCGACATGCTCGCCCGTTAAAAAGCTGGGCAACAGAACGACACCAAGCCCATCCTTTGCGGCCT